>MGMT01000001.1:0-5750 GCA_001796525.1 Chloroflexi bacterium RBG_13_51_52
CGTTCGCCGATGGAATGGAAAATGCAGCGCATCGACGCCCCGCAGGTGAAATTTTTACCGCTGCCGGAACTGCGGCAAAAAATGGGCGAGCTTTCTAAAGAAGACGAGATAGTCATTTACTGCCAGACCAGCATACGCGCCTACCAGGCACAAAGAATACTCGACGGAGCCGGTTTCAAGAACGTACGGTTCATGGACGGCAGTCTAAGCGCCTGGAGTTACGGAACAACCTCATCGCCTCCTGAAAAATAAAGCTTGAACCAGTTGCCCGACTATATTAGAATCTAGTAACGGCATAAAACTACCGGGCCTGCTGATATAACCAGCTTTAAACCGGGGGAACAAATGAGTCAGTGGCAAGAACCCAGGAAAACCATACTCGAAGCCGCCCGGAAAATGGCGGAAAAAGGGCTGGTTGTGGGCACTTCCGGGAATATCAGTCTGCGTTTGCCCACCCGGGATGGAAAGCAGATGATGGCGATTACTCCCACCTCGCAGCATTACGACACTTTGCATGCCGGCGACATACCGATTATCGACTTTGACGGCCAAAGAGTTGACGGCAACCTGCCCCCCTCCATGGAGACACCGCTGCACACCGGGATTTACCGGGCGAGAAAAGACATTAACGCCATCATACATACACATTCGGTCTTCGCCACTGCCGCTGCCGTGGCCGGTTTTAGTATTCCCCCGATAACAGAAGACCAGATGGTTTTCCTCGGGGGAGAAATCAAGCTGGCCGAATATACCGTCGGCGGCAGTCCAGAACTACTGGCTAACGTTTTAACGGCGCTGGGTGACAGGAACGCCGTGCTGCTGGCGAACCACGGGGCGGTGGGAACCGGGCAGACGATGAGGGATGCGTTTACCGTCTGCGAGCTTATTGAAAAAACCGCCGAGGTCTATTTTCTAGCGCTATATGCAGGAAAGGTAAATCAGCTGCCGGAAAAAGCCGTAGAAATACAAAAAGCGCTTTATGCCAAGTTAAAGACCAGAAAAGAATAAAACAGGAATTATTTTTATCACCACAGGCTCATGACACAGAAAATGGCGAGAATATTCAGCCTGGGCATATGTTTATTACTGCTGCTTAGCCTGTTTTCCTTGCCCGAGCCGGTTTCGGCCGGTACATCCGTATGGTCGGCGGAGACCATCCCATCGTTATTGAACACGATACTGGGCCCGGCAGGGATAGATATCCGCGATTTCGTCATCGGCAACGATTTACTCACCGTTTATGCCGTCACCGGCAACAGCATCGCCGGCAATTTCACCTATAAATCGACCAACGGCGGTGTAAGCTGGACGGCACTGCCGGTGCCTATCACCGCCGACCTGATAGACATCGCCCCGGATGATAACAACCTGCTGGTTATCGCCAACAGTAATACGGCAGCCGTTTTTTTTAGCGCTGACGGCGGGGCGACATGGCAGACTCTGGGCACCGTCCAGGAAACCCCGGGAGGCGCGGCCGCGGCAGTCATCTACGACATCGCCATATCGCCAATCAAGAATACTATTCAGTATATCGCGGTGGCCGGTAAAGAAGCGGCGGGTTTAGCTAACCTCTGGTACTTTGATTACGGGGCAATGGTACCGTCATGGCAGGAAACCAACACACTCGCCGGAGTGGCTACCGGTAACGAAACAGCGGCCATAGCTTTCTCACCTTCCTTTTCATCAGACGCCAACGTGGTGGTCGTTACCGACAACATCGGTGCGGATATCAGGCTCCAGCTTCTAAATATCGAGACCGGAATCTGGAACGCCGCTGCCGGCTACGTGGGCTTCCCCTGCGTAGTGGTCAGCGACGCCGGCTTTAACAACCTCCTCTCGGCTTCGCTGGCGCTTGCCCCTACTTTCGAGGGCGATGACCCGGACAACCGCAAAGTCTTTATCGGCGTCACGGTCAACGGCACTGCCGCAGCTATTGCCACCAGCGGCATTTACCGATTTATAGATACAACAAAAACAGACCTTTTACTCGATAAAAAAATCCACAGTATCGATTACAACGGCGCCTACCTGATCGCCGGCTCTTACGATACCACTGCCGTTTACCGCTCTACCAACCCTTCGTCAGCTATTCCGACACTCAATACTTCAACCGCCACTAAAAGCCCGGGCGGAGATAACAAGGTATTAACCGCCTGGCTGGGCAGTATTATTGTCGCCGGAACATCGGGCGTTGAAAGCGCCTTCGCCAAATCCGGGGATAACGGGGCGACTTTCAATGACATCAGCCTCATCGATACGGCTATCACAAATGCCAGGGATGTTGCCGTCACCACAGATGGCTCCAAGGTGTATTTCGTTACCGACAACGGCATCAACACCAGCCTGTGGCGCAAGGCGAGCGACTGGACAAGGGTATTCAGTCTGAAAGGCACAACGGATTTGATAGTACGAACAGACCCGTCAAGCGCGAGCATTGTCTATCTCGGCACAAAAGGAGGCACCGCCATATATTATAATAGCGCCGGCGGGACAGCTTCCTGGATTACACGCAACTGCGTTTTCAATGTCCAGGATATTGCCGTGGAAAGCACGCAGGTTGCTTATGCCCTGGACGCGGCCGGTTCGGTGTCCAAGACCACTAATGGCGGCGCCAGCTGGTTCGCCGCCACTCCCACCACCTTAAACAACGGCGCTACGATAGTCAGCGTTTCCGCCGATACCCTGCTAGTCGGGAGTCAGGACGGATTCGTGGCCTATTCCACGAACGGAAGCATATCGTGGACAGTGATTCCGCAGGCAATCGGAGCAGGCGCCGGCAACGTCCAGGTTGTCGCCGATGCAAACTTCGCCACCAATAGAATAATATACGCCGCCTGCGACACGGCCGGTCAAAACATCGTGACATGGAAAATAGGAGCAAGCAGCGCCTGGACAGATATTTTCAACGGCACGATAACCGGAGGCATTTTCGGCCTGGCAATTACCAACAATGTCCTTTATGCCCTGGAATATAACGCAGGCGCCGGCCAGAGTACACTCTGGAGGCACATCTCTCCGGCAACCGCCGCGGCGTCATCGACGGAATGGAATGCCAGCACGACAACCGCCCTCACCGATGTAGACGACGCGAACGTTCAACTGAATGCCGCCCCACGCGCATTGAAGGCAAGTAACGGGAAATTGTGGGCGGTCAAGAGAAACGGGACAAACAAGCTATACAGTTATGCCGACGCTATTTTAGATGTGACGATAGCCCTGCTGCAGCCGGCAGAAGGTAGTTCAGTGCATATAAATTCCCTGACCGGCGTCGCCTACGACATACTTTTCAGATGGCAGCGCCCCACCGTAGCCACCGAATACGAACTCTTTATCGCCTATGATGAAGACTTCCTTATACCGGTGGCAACGATAACCGTGACTACGAATAATACCATAGCTTTCGTTCTGGTAGGCCCCCAACAAGTGGCTCCCGCCAATATCAATTTTATACCCGGGACGATTTATTTCTGGAAAATACGCACCACACAGCCCGGCTATAGTCCATATTCCGTAACCAGAAATATATCTATCGAGGCTCTCCCGAGTGCGTCCGCCCAGGCAATAGTGCTGGGACAGAGCGGGATGGTCACCGGCACCAACCCGGCTTTCTCGTGGCGACCTTTACAGGGCGCTACCGAATACCAGTTTATGTTAAGTGATAACCCGGAAATGACTTCCCCTATTCTCGACGCCAAGGTCACTACGACTGCCATTCAAGTAAACGTTACGCTGGAATACGGCATGACCTATTTCTGGCGTGTCCGGTCCACGAAACCCATCGAAAGCGATTGGTCGGCGCTGGTTAACTTTAGAGTTGCCGATAAGCCAACCGAGCCAGGACCGCCGGTAATAGTGGAAGAAGGTCCATTGATAACCGTCACCATACCCCCCCAGGCGGAACAGCCGAAATGGGTCTTATTGCCGCCTACAACGGTATCAACTACAACAGTCACGCCGGGCTATTTATATATTATCCTTTTTATCATGGCTATATTATTAGGCGTAGTAGTTGTCCTGATATACGCCAGCACTCCGAAACAGCCTGTTACACTCGAAAGAGGGACCAGGCGTCCGCCGGGCCCGGACAATAAAACTAAATTGCCCGATGCCAGACCGCCGGTGAGACCGGAGACATTCGATGAGAAACGAGAACCGCATACAGCGCCGGAGGAAGCCGCCACACGACCCCCTATCACAGAAAAGAGCAAGGAAGGAGCCGCAGTTGTTTTCGCCGCCAAGAGCTTCATGTGGATGCTGGCGGAGGAAAAGGGGAAAGACGAGAGCCAGACCGGGCTATCGGAAACGGAAAAGGGGTCGCTGGGGAAGAAACTCGCAGTAAAAATCCGGGACCTGACCAGGAGCGAAAATCTTTATATCAAGCACCCGGAAGACGCTGCCATGCTGCTCCGCATCTGGGCGCAATACGGCTCCAGGGAAGAGACCAGCCGCTACCTGGGCAAGTCATTCTCAGCCAGCCCGGAGAACGCTATCAGGCTGCTGAAATGCTACCTGCCACCGGATATATCCGCCGATGATTTTGACCTTGAACACTACAATAATATCATCGAAGTTGTTGACCCCGATAAAGTATACGCAGCTTTAACGAAGGTCTTTAAATTCAAAGTCGATACTATCGAAGAAAAAATGCCCGTCAAACCGGCTGACAGGAACCTGGCGTTCAAATTCATGCGCCTTCACCTCCAGGCAAAAGGCAGGGATTAAAAAATCCAGGCGTTACTTTATTTTTCGCATACGTCCCTGCCAGTGTTGAAAAAACCATGTAAAATTCCGCAACTCGCCAATAAGCCCTAACACTAATGCCTCTGTTTGACATCATTCCTCAATATAAAGTAAAATATTATGGCACATTTTCCTTAGGGGAATAGTTGTGCCAAGCGAGCAATGGGGACGTAATTTTACCAGTGACGCCTTTACCGTTTGAAATTTGTACCTAAACATAATGTCAGTCCCCACCTACTAGAAAGGCAATCGGCCTTAAAAAGGACATTAAAGCTGTATCGGTGATATGGGATTACACGTGACGGGAAGGGACGCAACCTCGCATTACTCTATCTCCGTAGCAATAATAATTGCCACCGGTTCCTTTTATTTTCAGCGTTTCTATGACAGCAGCTGATACATTACGATGGCTTTTACGCCATCATCTCCTGTTCCCTTGCCTTACCGTTAGCATGTCGTGACCGGCAAGTTGATATACTAAAAATACGAAATCATAAAAAAGAAAAACTGGAGGAAAAGAATGTCATATCCGAAATTCGAGTCGATTTTACTGGAAAAGGACACGGAATATCCCAAGGTTACTTATCTTACCCTGAACCGGCCTGACAAGAACAACGCCATCAGTATCGGCGAAGATCAAATGACCGGCGATATCAAGAAAGCCATGTGGGAAATCAACCACGATGACGACTGCAACGTGGTGATTTTCAGAGGCGCCGGCAGGAACTTCTGCGCCGGGTTCGACCTCTCCATGGTCTACCGTGTTTACGGCGGCGCCAAGGGCGTAAAACCGAGCCAGAGAATCAGGCTTCAGACCGACCAGGACCAGCTTTACGGATTCCCGCAGGCTATCCTGGACTGCAATAAAGTGGTCATGGTGCAGGTGCACGGCTGGGCTATCGAGGCCGGACTGTATATCACCAAGGCTGCCGACATTGTCGTCTGCGCTAAAAACGCCAAATTCTCCCAGATGGGCCAGCGGCTCGCCTTCGGCGGTCTGCCTACCCTGC
>MGMT01000001.1:5799-8350 GCA_001796525.1 Chloroflexi bacterium RBG_13_51_52
AAAGAAATAAAAACTCCGCAGTCCTGTAAAAAGGAGTAAATTCAATGGCACATCCCGAATTTGTCAAAGACGACTACTTCAAGATAGACGTTGAATGCCACCTTAGCGGCGAGGCGAACAAGAAATACTTCAACTACTTCCCCGAATACAGGAAGTGGGTGTACGGGACGGCGGAGACCGCCCGCGCTTTCAACGCCGTTCCCCACCATGTTACCAAAGACTGGAAAGAACCGCCTGTAACCAAAGCCGAAAAATCAGAAATGGCGGAAGAAGACAAATTGATAGTTTATCTGGACCGTTACGGCGTGGACATGGCCTGTATCCTCCCCGAATCCATGATGGAAACCACGGGCTATTCCACCAAATGGTCAACCAACGGCTACCTGCTGACCGCCGCCGAAAAGTACCCGGATAGATTCATCGTCCAGCCTAACGTGGGACCTTTCATTAAAAGAGGCATGAAAGATGTCCTCTGGGAGGTGGACTACCTGGCGCAGGAAAGAAACTGCAAGATATTCAAGTTCTATCCCCCGGAAGATACCTACATCAATGACGAGAGGATATGGCCTTTCTATAAGAGATGCGAAGAACTGGGAGTCATTGTTTCTATCCACACCGGCTGGAGCTGGTGTCCCCCGGGCAAGGCTAAATACTGCCTCCCCGTCCTGCTGGATGATGTTGTAAATGACTTCTACGACTTAAAAGTTATTGCTTTCCATGCCGGCTGGCCGCTTTGCCACGACCTGAACATGGTAGCTTTATCCCATCCCAATGTATATATCAGCTTAAGCCTGATTATGCCCTGGTATAAAGCAGCGCCCAGACGGTTAGCTGAAATCATCGGCGAGGCGATTCAATTTGCCGGTCCGGAGAGAATTGTCTGGGGAACCGATTTCTACGGTCCCGGCGGACTGTTCAGAGAAGCGGTAATAGGCCTAAGAATATTCGAGATGCCGGAAGACCTGCAGAAGGGCTACGGCTACGCTCCGGTAACCGATGAAATCAAGCGCCAGATTTTCGCTGGAAATCTCGCCAAAATCCTGGGCATCGATATATCAAAACGACGCGTTAAATAAAGATAGTAATAAGGAAAGGAGAAAAAATGTCGGAATTCCCAATTCTATTCTCGCCCATTAAACTGGGACCGCTAGAGATAAAGAACAGAATCGGCGGTTCCTGTACCACTACCGGCGGCGCCGACGAGAACGGGTACATTAGAGAAGAATGTATCTATTCTTACGCCGGACGCTCCGAGGGCGGAGCTGGCTTCATTACCATCGAATGTACCTTCGCCACGGACTGGGGCGCCAAGACCACCAGTTTCGGCAACCCGCGTATCAGCAGCCGTACCTACTACGAGGGACAGTCCAACCTTGCCGAGGGCATCAAGCAGTGCGGCGCCAAGGCATTCATCCAGATTACCCCCAGCTTCGGTCGCCAGGGTTCCGGTCGTACCTCCGGCGAAACACCCGGGGCGCCTTCTGCCATCCCATCCGAGAGACCGCAGGACTACGAACAGAGAATTATGCCCCGCGGCTACGAGACAAGGGCCCAGACGCTGGGCGGCACCACCGTACCTAAAGTTTTAACGATTGAAGAAATTGAATATATGGAGAGGACGTTCGCGGATGCCGTCGCCGCCGCCAGAATCTGCGGCTACGATGCCGTAGAATTCCACAGCCCGCACGGCTATCTCATTCACCAGTTCCTCTCACCACGCTCCAACCAGCGTAATGATTACTACGGAGGTTCGCTGGAGAACCGCTTCCGCTTCCTGCGCAACCTGCTTGTCAGCTCCCGAAGGAGAGTCGGCGCTGATTTCTGTCTCGGTATCCGCCTTAGCGGCGACGAGCACATGCCCGGCGCTATCCACGAGGATGAACTGATACAGGTAGCCAAGTGGTGCCAGGACCTCGGCGCCAGCTATATTCACCTTTCCGACGGTTCTTATGAAGGACGCAAGTGGTTCTTCCCGCAGGACCCGTTCTGTTTCATCGCCCACGCTAAGAATTTTAAGAAAGAACTAAAGATACCTTTGATTGTGCCCGGCCAGCATGACCCCTACCTTGCCGAGGAAGTCCTCCGCAAGGGCTGGGCGGATGCCATTACCATGGGCCGCCAGCTTGTCGCCGACCAGCGCACCCCGCGCAAGTGGGAAGAAGGCAAAGTCGATGAGGTGGTCCGCTGCCTGCGCTGCAACGTTTGTCTGGCGCGGTTCAACCGCGGCCTGGCTATCCGCTGCGCCGTGAATCCCAATATCGGGCGTGAAAAGTACGACCCGAAATACAACACCGCCACCATGGCCCAGGCGCTCCGACCACTTCCCGAACCGTTCATGCCGCCCTGCCAGAACACCTGCCCGGCCGGACTGGACGTCAACGCTTACGTTCTCACAGCTTCACGCGGGTACATAGACGAGGCTTACCGCTACCTGAAGCAGTACACGCCGTTCCCCGGCGTTCTCGGGCGTGTTTGCCCGCATCCCTGCGAGGTAGAATGCAACCGCGGCAAACTGGATGACCCGATTGCGATTAACAACATTAAACGCTAT
>MGMT01000002.1 GCA_001796525.1 Chloroflexi bacterium RBG_13_51_52
CAGCGTCTGGGACAGCGTCGGGGACAGCGTCAGGGACAGCGTCAGGGACAGCGTCTGGGACAGCGTCAGGGACAGCGTATATGGCCAACATGACGCAAATTGGCTGGCATTCTACGAATATTTCAGGGATGTTTGCGGGTTAATCGAGCAAACCGATAAACTAACCGGCCACTGGATGATAGCCAGATCCGCAAATTGGTATCTCCCGCATAAAAACATCTGCTGGATATCAGAGCGCCACAACAAATTATTTATCAATGAGAGCGGCCGGCTTCATTGCGAAAACGGCATGGCGCTAGCCTATCCGGACGGCTGGGGAATATACGCCCTAAACGGCATCATAATGAAACCGGAGCATGTCCTCACTCCCACCAATGAGCTTTCACCCGAGACCGTTCTAAAAGAGAAGTCCGTTGATATCCGCCGCGAGCTCCTGAGAAAAATCGGCGTCCTGAAAATGAAGTCGAAGGGAATAGTTGTCGATACCATCGGCGATTACGAGCTTATCGATATGTCCCCGGTATTCACCGGGATTAATTACGCACCACATCTTTTAATGCGCAACCCTTCTCTCCCCGATACATTCCACCTCGAGGGCGTAGCGCCGCAATGTCATACCATCGAGCAAGCTATTAACTGGCGTGCCGGAAATATAAACATCCGGTGGACGCCGGCAATGTTAAGTTGAAGGAGAAAACATGCAGATCCAACACGGTGATGTACTACTCAAAGAAATCGAGTCCCTGCCAGGGGGAGTCAAGAAAGCCCGGAGGGAAAATGGGCGGCTGATCGTAAAAAAAGGCGAGACAACCGGCCACGCCCACGTCATTACCGATAAGGCGGCATCTATCTGGCTGCTGGAGAAAGACGGTACGACTGAAATGTACCTGGAAACCACGGAGCTGGTGACTATTATCCACGACGAGCACAAGCCCCTGCCGATACCCGCCGGCATATATCAGATCGGACAGGTCAGCGAATATGATTTCTTCCGGGAAATGGAACGGAAAGTAATCGACTAGTGATTAACATCGATGCTTTTTTAACCTTGTTTAAAAACGTGCGGCCGGGCGGCACGGGTAAATGGATGGCCTGCTGCCCGGCGCATAACGACGGCCAGCACCAGGGCGATCAAAGCCTTTCCATTGCTCTGACCGGCGATAAGATCCTGCTTAAATGCTTCGCCGGCTGTGCCACGCCAAAAATCGTTGAAACACTCGGCCTGACAATGAGCGATCTTTTCATTGGAGAAAAGAAGAAAGATAAACAGCCGCCGGCAGCCGAAGCCAGGAAAAAGAAGAAGATCGCGGCGATCTACACCTACCATGACGTTAATAATAAAGCTGTCTTTGAAGTTGTCAGGTATGAGCCTAAGTCCTTCTCTCAGCGCCGGCCGGACGGCCAGGGCGGATACATCAATAACCTCAACGGCATCGAGCGGGTAATCTACCGCCTACCATTGATCACAGCGGCCATCCAGCGCGGAGAGGTCATTTACCATGTCGAAGGGGAGAGGGACGCCGGAAATCTCGTTAAGCTCGGTCTGGAGGCCACTACATCACCCCAAGGGGCCGGCAACTGGAAGCCGGCCATGGCGGAATACTATACCGGCGCCGGTACCGTCGTGATTATCCCGGACAAGGATCCTGCCGGCCGCGCCTATGCCGCCGATGTTGCCTCCAATGTCTTTCCCAGGGCCAAGCATATTAAAATCATCGAACTTCCGGGAGAGGGAAACAAGGACGCCAGCGACTGGATCGCCGCCGGCGGCACCAGGGAAAAGCTCGAGGAACTGGTGAAGTTCGCACCCGAATACCGGCCGCCGGCCGGCCCGCCGGAAGAAATCGACTATGACGTTATCCGTGGCTTATTGAAAAAAGAATCGGATGGCCAGTACACCATCATCAACGGCAAATTTAATAAAATCATACATACACGGGAAGGCGAAACCGTTGAATTACCGCTCTGCAATTTCGTGGCCCGGGTGACCGAGGATATCCTCAAAGACAACGGCGCCGCCCGGGAGAGGTTTTTACGGGTCCAGGGGAGGATTAACGGCTCGCACCTGGCGCATGTCACTGTGCCGGACCTCCACTTCGATAACATGAACTGGGTCCGGAAAGCCTGGGGGGTCAAGGCCCAGACCGAGAAATCGATCGATAAGGTTGAGCGGCACCTCGCGCAGTGCATCATCAAGTCGTCAGGCAAGGTCCCCGAGCATACCATCTATACACACACCGGCTGGCGGGATATCGACGGCCAGATGGTTTATCTGAGCGGCAGCGGCGCCACCGGCCGGCCGGAAATGGAAGTTGAATTACCGCCGCGGCTTGCCCGTTATAAACTGCCCCAGCCGGACGGGGATGCTAAAGAGGCTGTTTCAAATAGCATGGATCTCTTATCTATCGCCGACATGCGGGTTACCCTGCCGACTTTTATCATGCCGTGGCTGGCGGTCCTTAACGTTTTCGAGGACATGGCCTTTACCGTCTGGTATGTCGGGCGCAGCGGCTCCCTCAAATCCGTGATGACCGCCCTGGCGCTTTCGTTTTTCGGCAATTTCACCCACAAATCACTGCCGGTCAATTGGTTCGGGACCAGGACGGAGCTTGAAAAACTTTCCTTCCACGCCAAGGATATCCTCTTCGCTATCGATGACTACGCGCCGCCGGCCAACCCCGCGGAGGCCCGGGAGCTGACCCGGACTGTGGAATATATCCTGCGCGCCTACGGCAACCGCCAGGGCAAAGTGCGCGCCAATCCGGACATGACCAGTCAGGAAACGTATTTCCCCCGCGGCCTGCTGGTCACGTCCGGGGAGCAGCTGCCGCCTCCCGGGGTGTCCCGCAGCGCCAGGATCCTGCCGGTGCCGATATCGATCGACGACTTCTACCAGGACGGCAAAGATAATTATTATCTGTTGACCCAGGCGCAGAAGGACCGGAGGTATTACCCGGTGGCCATGGCCCACTTCATCCGCTGGATCCAGGCCAACTGGAAAGCCGTGGATGATAAACTTCACAAATATTATGAGAGATATTCCCTCGAGGCCAATAAAAAGGACGTTCACCTGCGGCTTATCGAGACGATATGCCTGATGCAGGCCGGTTTCGAAATCTTCCTGGACTTCGCAGCCGACCACGGCGCCATCAAGTCCGCGGATATCGGCGGGCATCTGCAGATGTCCTGGGAGATATTTAACGGGCTGCTCAAATACCAGAGCACCAGGATAACATCGGAGCGCCCCGGCGAGCGGTTTATCGAGGTCATTAAAAGCCTTCTCTCCTCCGGCAAGGTCATCTTCCGGAGTAGAAACGAAGCCGGATACTGGAAACCGGAGGAGGCCGGACCTGGCCAGGCTATCATCGGCTGGGACGATATCGATGCCTACAATAACGATGGTGAGGGCATTGGTATTATCTATCTTAATCCCGAAGAGGCATTCTCGGTAGTCTTTAAACACTGCATGAGCATCGGAGAGTTTTACGGGCATACCAAGGAAGCCACCTGGGACGATATGAACTCCCTGAATTACCTCGAGGATACTGGCGAAGAGGGCAGCCGGTCCGTGTTGAAGAAAAAAATGATCGGAAACATTCGCAAACGGCTATTATGGCTTAAAAGGAATGTTATCTATGACACCAATGAATTCTGACCACGCGGGGGGGGTATGCATTTTTTTGCGGACAGTACGGACTTTGAGGCTATTTTGTATCTGGACAGTTTGCGGAACCTGCGGACACCTGCGGAACCTGCGGACACCTGCGGGCATATACGGTGCGGACACCTGCGGACACCTATTATTTATATTTACTTTAGCTTTAATAAATATATATACTGTCCGCAGTTTTCAGAAATATATATATGGGGTGGTTTCCTGAAACAATATAGAAAGCTGAGGAACTGATGATGGACACGAATAATAATACCACCGGTCAAAAATTGGTACAGGATGAACCCCTTGGTACGAATGACCTGCCGGCCCTGGTAGCGGCCTGTAACAAAAAACGTATTCGGAGGATCGCAGAACCCCATATCGAGTCTTACACATCAAACGGGCAGCAATACTACCGGTACCGACGCGGTTCTGACCAGCCGATATACCTCGGTACCGCGGAAAGCATCCTGGCCGCGATTATGGAGATTATGGAGAAGAAGAATGTTAAACGTTAATATCGATAGGCTATTTATCGCTGTAGTCGCTTTGATTGCAGCCGTGGTGGTTGCGGCTGTAGTCATCACAATTAGGCAGGTGCGAAAGAAATGATATATATCGGTGGCCATGGACCGCGCAAATCACAGGATAATACCTTCCGATATTCCGCGTCTGAGCCGATTAACCAGATACTTACCCAGGATACTATTATGAAACAACGCGGCCGCCCCCACTTGTCGGCATCTTGTCCCGTACCACTCGATGGCGCCGTTTGAAGGAGTCATTGAGAAAACAGGAGGTGTTGTTATAAACAAATTAGGCTATCCACTGGATCTTCGAATGACCGGCAACGCTTCAAAAGTAAAAATTATAAAACCTGATGGCAGGATATTATACCAGGAGGCGACTTATTTTGAGACTCTACCGACGAATAAATTCAACTATTACAGGCTGTATAAAGATTTATCTAAAATCAAAAAGGAGAAGAAATGATCAATGAGAAAGAGCGTTATCCTGGATGAAAGAGATATTGAAATCATTGCCGATGCCAGGAAGAAAACAAGGCCTCTTTTTAAGAGGATGTCCGTTTTAGGTTTCGCGGCCATGGTTGTTGGCGGCATAGTAGAAGTAAACGGCAATTTCTGGGGTTTTCTGGTCCTGGCCGCCGGTGCTATCTTTTTGGGGATAGGAGTATATTTCTGCAAACGTTATTTTAAGAAATCCAAAAAGGATTTTCTGGCCTTTGTAGATCAATACAACGAAATTCCCTCCTGGCCGGAAGATAAAAAGAAAATATGAAATGGGTTATTCGGATACTGATTATTATAATCCTGATCATGGCTATTGTTTTCTTGGTGTTAACCTGTTCCGGAGGAGGATCTTGTATAAAAAGGATCGATGAAATGCCTCCGGATGTTGAAATCGCCGCATGGGAAATTCCAACACATTCCAAGCTCTATTATGCTGAAAAAGTATCGAAGTTTCCGAATGGTGATGTTCGACTTTTTAACTGGTATGAGCCTTTTGGTAAAAAGTGGATCTTTCATTCAGGTTATGAAACACTGCCAAAAGTTGTTTACGGCACTATGACACCAAGAAGAAGATAACCCGCAGCTGGAGTGTATACATTTCTCCGGCCGGTGTAATGTATACACTGCTGCCGGCAGCTGGCCAAGAGCACAAGCAGTTTATATTAGAAATAAAAAAGGTTTTGTTCGTATCGGATGGCTCTTTTCATGCGGCCATGTTGATATTGAGCAGGGTAAACTCCTGAAGGCCAAGGGAGTTAATGCCGAGTAAAAACTCCCTGGATAACTCCGATTATAACGGTATAGAAACCCCACATTGTACCAAGGCCTATTGTAAAAAACAGAAACCACTGCAAGATTGCCGTTGATCCGTTGAAGAAAGCAAAATCAAACATCATTAAGGACTTGGCACCGGTGAAAAAAAACGAAATATTTGGCACAGTTATACTCCATACTCCAAGGATGTTGGCCTGTTTAAATATGGTTATCGCGTTGGCAACCTCCAGATCGGTACTGCCTAACCATGCCCCGCCGAATGTTAAAGAGATTATTGTGCCGGCGGCAAATATTAGACCTAAAAACATCATATGTTGCGGCCGCATATCATCACCATCCGTAGTGTTTCGATAATAACAAAATACCGAAACAATATAATCCTTTGTAAAGTGCTACAAACATTCCGTATACGTTGATCCCTGGCAGTGCCCAAAATATCATAATGGCCATTCCAACGATAATTTTTAACAACAAAGAAGGATGCATCCTGTAAGACAGGATGCCGGCAATAATAATGATCGTGAAAGTGAAATTGTACCAGAAAAACGATTCCGGCACTCCGGAGGCCGGCCAAAAGGTATGGATTAGAGGAGCAAAAAATATTCCAGGAGTACTGTTCTCAGTGTAGAAAGTTGCCGGCTGGTCCGGCGTTGAGCTAATCATCGATGGCCAATCAACATCCGGTTCATAATCCGCGGAGGAAGTACTTATTGGATAGAAATTGTTTAAAAGAAAAGTACAATCTCCATCACTGGTGGTGGTCCTGAATGTTGGTGTGGCTGTATGGTTATGCCCGCTTTGATCTGCAAAAGTTGAACCATATTGCCAACTCCATCTGCCTTCTTCCACGCCGCCGATCGTTAACGCAGCTTCTTCCATGTAGATAACGGCCGTATTCTCAGCTATTTGATAGTTAGATGATGTATCCGGAATACTTCCGGCATAAGCCGCTGTATTGGAGCTGCCATCGATATCTAAACTGAGAGTGCCTCCCGATAACCCGAAAGTTAGGGTATGTTCTTCTCCGGAGCTTACTCCGGTTACCGATGTTCTGGTGATAGTATTGTATGTTATCTTCACATAACACTGCGTTACCCTGGCGCTTTGTGCTCCGTTATCTTTTAAGCAGAGGCCGGCAGCTAATCCTACCCAATCGGTAGCTGGATCATTCCAACTGACACCATTTGGACCATTGGTGAACGTTTGCGTGTAATCGGCCCATGATGTAGTTGTATTAACCAGAGTTCCCCAGACTATACTACCGGAGCTGGCATATCTAATCCATGGCCTAACCTGAACACCAGCACCGGCCGCGCTTTGAGTTGCCCTCCAGCGTACTTCTACGGATACGATATTTTTTACCGTAGGCAAGCCGGGGGTTGTTAACGTATAAGTCTCCGTATTTTCTGCGCTATCCAAAGCATCGTTAATATAGGTAGCTGCATCATCTGGTGCGCCTACCGGATCATCCACACACTGCCAGGTCGTTGCCTCGCCATTTGGCGTTAAGCCACCACCACTAGAATGCAGCCCATCTGGTGTAATGTTGATAACGGCAGGAGCTGCCCATACTTCCCCGTTAATTGTTCCGGAAGTTGTAGAATCATTGTTAACTCTCATGCCTCCAACGGTAGATCCTTGAAGTTTGTAATAATAGACATCCGATGATCCGGATGAGGTATCGAAAAGGCCTTTTAATTCAAAAGAGAAATTAGATCCAGGCTCTATTGTAGAATTGTCCGTTACTGTAAAACCTGTTGATCCTGGAAAATAACGGATCTTGCCGCCAGAAACATTGCCGGTATAGACTGTATACATTTCATTTCCGTTGGCAGCTATATCTCCGGCATAAACGATCAAAGGAGAAGTATTATATCCTGGCATGAAGGCTGTAACGGTTTCCGAAGAATCACGAACGCTGATATTTGTAGCTTGAGCATTTAAAACGCCAGCGGCGATCCAGCCGGAAGAATTGATATTAACGGCACCACTAACCATGGAGGCAAGGCCGGCTGAATTGGTACCAACGATAGTGCCTCTGTACTCCGCGTAACTAACATCATCTGCCAGCAGGGAAACAGGGAACGACATTATCACAACGAATGTTAAAATAAATAATAGTTTTTTCATATCATGACCTATTCAAAAATAATATTACTCCTCCAACGAGTGTTGCCAAGAAGGCAAATAAACCAGTTAGGATCATGGAAAAGAAACCATCAATCATCAAGAGCAATAGAAGATCGTATCCATCGATGAAAGCAGATAGAGTACTGGCCTTGAATTTCCATGTTGCCAGAAAGATCATTGCCGCGAATAACAATATTGAAAGCACATTCATGGCTGCCGGAGTGTCAACTGAAAACATGCCGGCATAGCCTGTCATGAAATCTCCAATTATGGTGCCATCGTATTTGGTTTGCATCAGATCCGCAACCGTTGTGCTCCAGGATCTTTTGGTATACGTTGGAGCTGAGATCTGAACCGAGAAAAGCTCTTTAGCCATGGCCTGTATTCCTGGGATCGCGTAAAGAAAATAAAGCTCTCCATACGTTGATAAAACCACCTGGCCAACATCGGATGTAGAAAGAAGATCAACATCCCATTCATTGGAGAGTACTTGAGCAATATCCAAAACTTTAGCTCTTAATGCGGCTCCTTGATCGGTTTCGGAGCAGTAGTTTGATAAACCAATAGTAAAATCCCAGATCGCAGAAGCCGGATAGTATGCCGTATTTTCTTGTACTCTGAATATATAAAATTCATCCAGATCAATGCCTGATTCAACGTAGAAAGATACTACTCCTTTTCCGTAACCTCCATTATATCTGGGGTATGCTGTTACCATCCCTAATGTTTCAGTATTTGTTGGATCCCGCATCACAAATATAAAGGTCAGGTCTATGTTATCATCCGGCTGAGTGCCAAAAGTGATATCATAGGGCACTATTGCCAGAAAATCATTAGCTACCAGCACATCATGAAATAATGCAATATCGTAAAGCACAACCGTATCAGGTTCATCCATGGCCACGGCCGGCGTGCTGAATAAAGCGAGTAATATTAAACTAATGGCCAGGGCTGCTGGTAATATCTTCTTCACCTTTATCCCCACGGCGCGCCTTCTCTATCGTATAAACACAAAATACGGCTCCGCCGAAAGCCGTAAAAGCCACAATACCCAATCCGATAACGTAATTCGGGTATATTTCCCAGGCATGAGCTAATAGGATGCCGCCGAGGATCCCCGTCGGCTGGTACTCCTCCGTCATTACTGTCCCGTCGAAAAATTCGATAGCCTGCTCGACCGGCGTGAATATAAAACCTATGCTGGTTATCGCGATAACAATAAATATCGCGCCGGCGACACCCCATGTTTTTAAGAGCCTGACCGTTTTATCGTCCAGTTTCATAATTCCGCCTAATAGATAATCCTGCGGCGCCTTTTGCCGCCGTGTTTGGGTTTTAACGATTTCCTGTCGTAGACACCGGGCGGCCGGCTGGTAGTCATGCCGGTACCGTGATGCTTGGAAATAGTTGTCATGGATATCGTACCAGAAGTGTCCCGAAAATGGGTTAAATTGACCCGGCCGGTCTTTTTGTCGGGGGTGATTTTGACATCCTGGTTGCCGACATCGACGGTTGTTACGGCCGGAATGCTGCCGAAAACCCTGGCGCTGCGCGCCTGGCTGCCTTTACCTTTGTGTGTAACCATTATTTCAAGCCCCGCGGGCAGTTTGTCGATGTGAAAGCTTTTTTCATCGATATGGCGGCGGTACGGCGCTTTTATTGCGTGGACCTCGAAACCGTCTCTCCAGGTGATGGCGGATTTTATCTCTGCCGGAGTCCACTCTTTTTCTCTGCTTCCGGCTTGGCCCTTTTTAACTGGCGGGGGCAAAGGTATTATTACGGGTACCGGTTCTGGAACCAGCTCGGGTACCGGCTCCGGGACCGGTTCTGGAATCGGTGAAGGGACCGGAGTAGGAATGGGTGTCGGCGCAGGAACGGGTACCGGCTGAGGCTTCGGGGTGGGCTTCGGTTGAGGTGCCGGCTGCGGTATTGGCAAAGGAGCGGGACTTATTCGGGGTACCGGCGCCGGAGACGGAGCTTTTTGGGGCGCAGGCGCAGGTGACGGTTTTTTTGATGGAGCCGGCTGCGGCTGCCTGGCCGGTTTGCGCCCGGGTTTGCCGGCAGGCATTTTCACTGGTATAACATAAGGCTGGCCGGATTCTATCGGGGCGTTTTGCTCTCCCATCCTGGCGGCCTGCTCGGGCGTCATCGTCCTGGTGCTGATTTCGGGCTGGATAGTAGCGCTTTCGGTTTTCATCGACGGCTCTTTTACTTTAACGCCTACCTTGGTTAATTCCCGCTCGAGCGCCGGGGATAGAGTCGTATCCGGGGATAAATCGGGCGCCTTGAATTCTACTTTAAGGGTATCGGGGTCGTAATCCTGGTTTTCCGCCAGGATATATTCGAAAGCGTAGGGGTAGACTGCCAGTACCAAACCCTCCCCGAATTCTTTAACGGCTGCGGTGAACCCCTTTTTCTCCGCGGCGTATTTGATGGCCAAGGCTAAATTATTGGCCTGCTCTTTTAATGTAGTACCTCTTAGTGGCATTAACCGATTATTAATACCGCGGTAATATTTATTGCCCTCTGAATCCTCAAATACATGGTCTTTGATATTGTCTTCGACCTCTTCTCCTGGGAATTCGCTGGTTGCCTTGGGTATTTCTATTTCAGGCTGAAACTGGAACTTGCCGCCGATTTCCTTCCGGACGAGTTTTACTTTGTATTCCGGCATTAAATGAGCTATCTCTGTTTTCTGCCCCATTTTACCAAATCTTTCAGCTTCCAATTCAGCACCTTCGCCAGAAACCCAGGCAGAGCCGCTCAGATATTGTAGAAGCTGCATTTTGACCTTGTTATCGGTGATATATACCGGCTTATCGACGCTGGGTGTTTTAATTATCCGGCCGGTTTTAGCGTCGAGTTCCGTAATCGGCTTCGTTGACGGTTTCCGGGGTACGATTTTCCAGTCTCCGCCTTTGGCCACCTGAATAGCAGGATCGGTGTCAGCCAGGCGGTAAACAATGGCCGGCGGACTCTCGGAAGTGAATTTATTCCAGGCGGCAATTTCTTCACCGGATAACTGCGGCTTTTCCAGCATTCCCTTACTGACCAGTCTCTCCAGCCCCTTGCCGCGATTCCCGGCGTGCAGAATATCGTCATAGATATATTTACTGGTATCCCTGAGTACCCGCCTTCTTAAAGGCTCCAGCTGCTTTTCTTTGATTTTAAATAGCTTGTTTTCCGCCCGGATAATGCCCTTTGTCAGTTTGGGGTAAACCATGCGGATCTGTTTCACTCCAAAGGTATCGATGGCGGATTTGAAGCCGTATTGGTTTACCATTCCCTGAATAGCGCTAATCCTGGCTTTCGCAGCTTCGATAGGCGTGTATTTCGCTATTTTATCGCCCTTATAAGGCGTCAAGGGTACCTTCCCCTTCCGTGCTAATTTCTCAAATTCTATTTCGGTGGGGGTGAGATTCGTTTTTATACCGCTTTTTGTAACTACCTCACCTTTAGTTGATTGGAATTCCGTTTCATGGAATTCACCGCTTAACTTTTTCACTGCCGGTCTATCCTGAACGGCCTTAATCTTTGCCGTTAATTTAGCTTCTTTCTGTGGTATTTTTGATTTCTCGAACTTCACAGGCTCGTTATAAGATTCCCTCCGTATGGCTGCCTCTTTGGCCTTTTGCGCCGCAGAAACAGGCGGATTCTGAAACTTGTAATCGGCCCTTACGGCTTCCAGTATTTTTATATTCGACTTCAGGTTATTCGCGGTGATAACCTTCCTGGCTTCGGCGGCGGCATCCATATAATAATCGGGGTTTTTCTGCATCAATTCGGCTTCCCGTTTCAAATATAAGCCGCCCTGCTTCATTTTAATATCGCCGGCAACCTTTTCAAGGTCAGCGCCTGCCTTGACGATTGCCGCCTTATCCTGCTTGCCTAACGCATCCGAGAATTTATTCAAGCTCGCGGTGAGGTCAGCCTTCTGTTGGCCTGTCAGTTTATTGGCTGGGCTATCGAATATCTCTTGAATTGCTTTTATACTTATGCCCTTACCTTCTTGAGATCCAATAAATTTGCTGACGAACTCTGCAGTTTTCACCTTAATGCCTTTAGGGGTTAATGCGCTGAACAATAACAAATCAAAAGCCAGAGATACAATCCTATCTCCTCCTGACATATCTCCCCAATTCCTGACTGTTTGTGTAGTGAAATAGGCGCCGGCGCCGCCCTGAATCAATTTTGATATTGCTGCCCCCGGGATGGCTCGCATGCCGGCGGCCACCATCAATGCCGTCATTACGGCAGCATCGGCGATATCCCAGCCCGATACAGGCTCGCCTACCGACGCTTTGGCCCCGGGCTTTAATATGGCGGCATACATGCCGGCGCCTGTTATGATGTTCAGCGCAAGGTTCTTTTCCCCGAGATACTCCAGGGTCTTATAACTGGCTGCCAGGGGGTTTTGCTTGTATTTATCCCCGGCGAAATAAGCGGCCATTAACATTTTTTCTTCGTCTGAGGCCGTCTTCCACCTGGCTACACCGGTATGTCCTTCGCCCTCAGCCTTTATACCTGCGTCATTAGCCGCCCTGTCCAGCGCCAGGGCCTCGGCGCCGGTCAGTCCAATGCCTCTTTTAAAACCTTCGCCCCGGGGTTTCACGCTATCTTCGATATATTGGAATGTATTTCTCAATAAATCGGCACTGTCAGCCGCTTTTTTAATGTCTTCTGCCTTAAACCCTAAAATTACCAGCGTCTTAACTTTATCCGGATTTTTAAATAGGTATTTTACCAGGCCTTCCTCGGTGTATTCTTCCTTGCCTACCCCGAAGCCGACCCGGTATATCTTTTTGTACGGATGGATATCATTAACTGCTGCGTCGTAAATCCTGTTTGATTCCAGGGCATTATTTACCTGCTCCTCGGTGAAACCGGCATCCAGTAAAAACTTTCCACCTGCCGGATTGTCCCGGAGATACTCACGAATATTGTAAGTGCCCTGGATTTCCGCGACCGACTGCCAGCCCGGTATGGTTTCCCGGACATTTTTATAGCCCTTTTCTTTTAGTGAATCAAGTGCTACCTTTTGCCTGCGATTGGCTTCCTCGGCCTGTTCTATCTCGGCCTTAATAGCGCTTCTTTTTACATTCAACCGGTAGTTAATACCTTCGATATCCTTCTCTCTTTTATAAATGGCGTCTTCATACGCCTGGTAGCCCTTATTCTTTAAAGTATCATAGAGATAAGGATCATCTTTGCGCAGCTGCTCGATATTGGATATATACTTTTTTACATTTTTAATATCTTCGGCGGTGAAGACGCCGCCGATATTATCCGCAGCGAATTTGTAGATATCCGGGTCGACAATGCCGTCATTAACCGCCGCCTCGAGGTCGAATCCCCTGCCCTCTTCTTTGCCGTTACCCTTGATTACACCGGGCTTGATATATTTTTTAATTTGCAGATACGCCCACTGCGACATACTGGATTGTACATCAGCATAACCGATTCGCCTTAAATCACGAATAGCCCATTTTGACAACCCGGCAAATTCCCCGGTCATCGGATTTTCCTGTCCTACGGTTTCTTGATATCGTTTAATGGTTTCTACCGCGGCACCCAGTGACATACCCCACTTGTCGGCAAACTTTTTTATATATTCAGGCATGGTTTTGGCTTCAATATTAGCGACTTCTTCTTCGGGGTAGGTCCTGGCCTCGGCTTGTTCCTCGGTCAAGCCCAGTTTATTGACCCCATAGGATATCTGGGCTTTTCTCTCGACTTCCACGGGGATCTTCCCGCCGGCCGCAAGTATTTCTTCTTTGGTCATTCTCCGGGGCACTTTTATTTTAGGGTCATTTTTCCTCGGAACCAAAACATTATATTTATCGCCGCCGGTCGGAGAAACGACATCTATTTCCGGTTTATTCGCGATAACCTCTGCAGCTTTTCGGCGCCTGGCTTCTTCAACCTGGGCCTCGATATCGCTGACAGGCTTTGGTGTTGACGGGCGCGGCTGGGGGACGGGAGCCGGCGGAGGCGTCGTTTTCTTCGGTGGCTGTGGCGCCGGTGGAGGATGAGCACCGGCAGGCGGCTGTGCCGGAGTCTTCTCAGGGGGTTTCCATCCGGGAGGGGTATAAGGAGGAGGAAGAGGCTCCTCCTGTTTCTTCGGTGGCGGTGTAGCCGGAGTGGCCGGTGGCTGCGCCGGGGGCTGTGCAGGCGGTTGCCCTCCAGGCGGAGGCGGTGCCGGAGGCCCACCCCCAGGGGAATAAGGATCAAAAAAAGGATACATTATGAGCCTCCTTTAATACCTTTAATACGCTGATACCAGGTTTTAAACTGGCTTAACCCCTGGCTGGCTTTTCTGCTGGTAAATATTGTGACAATGCCGTTGAAGAACTGGTAGCAGGCGAATATCAATAAAACCAACGATATCCCGGCATAATCATCCGACCAGGATAAACCGGTAAATAGTAATATCAATCCGGAGGCGATATCGAGAAATATCTGCCTTTTCCAGAAGGCTAAAAAAAGAAATCCGAATAAAAGCATCATTTCAAATACCATATTGAAGGTGCTATTTATTAATACAACACTTTCATCCGACATCAAGGCATCCTCTCCTTATATAAATAGGTGAATTGGTAAAGAACTCATTTATTTCTTAGACTTCAACTTCGGAAAGGTCGTATATTTTCTTTTGTGTTTTGTAAATAGCACCGATTTTACTCAGAGCTCTTCCTGCTACAGTTCTATTTGAAGCACCCAACGCCCGATAAACAACATCGCTTTCCACCTTAGTAATGTTATTAGCTCTTAATTTTAAGACAACATTCCTTGCCGCAACTAAGAGAGGGTCCTGGTGCTCCGTTTCATAATTTTGAATATATCTATCAAGGGTGGCCGGATCTGAAATGCCTGGCTGTTTTTGACTGATGATTCTACCTTCGGAGTCAATAGTAACCATCTCTTTCTTCACCCGTACTTTATGGAACTGATATTTAGGGTCGACCAGTGAAAAGGTTTCATAGTATTTGAAATATTTACCCGGGTAAAATACCGAAGGCCTGGTCATGGTCCCGGCCCTTCCGGACAATACACCCCTCATATCCTGCCTGGTAAACTGGATCCTTTGCCCCCTGGGGATATTGTGATTTTTCCAGTGCATATCCGAGCAGTGCACGACTTCATGGAACATCTGCCGTAAATCATGGGGCACCCAATCGAAGATAGGGCCGGTGGCCAGGATGACAAACTCTCTTTTGCGGCGCTGGGCGGCCGCCCCGTAAGTAATTATTTCGACCAACTTGTCAGCCCAGGCATGGTGATGCATAAAATTCTGTAACTCGTCTATCGAAAGCACGATATACTGTATTTCATTGAGCAGTCCCATTACCTCTTCCGGATAAACAAGTTTGGATACTACGCGCCCCCTTTCGTTAAGCAGCTCGTAACCCGGGAAAGCCCAGCATTCGCCGCCCATCACGTGATGAATGCGGTTATAACGCGTCATCATCGCGGTTTTGCCGCCGCCTTCCGGTCCACCAAAATAAGTGATCACTCCTCTTCCCTCTCTTTTTCAACGCCGTCGGCGCGCAGATCGCTGTTCCGGCCGCGGTGCACCTCTTCCCGGTTATTGGAACGCGGCATACCGAAGACAGCCCGCAACATATCCGGGGCCAGCAGATTGGTACCGATGAATGTCTGTAATATCTTCCCCAGCCCCTTCGTGCCGAGAGTCGAGGCGCAAAAATCCCGCAGCATCTCCTGGTGAGGATCATCGTTAAATTTCCGGTGTTTATATGCCAGCCGGACCGCGGCGATGCGCTGCTGATCGTCTTTGAAGTTGGCCCGGGCCAGGACACCGGCCATATCCGATATCGGCGGGAACTCCAGTATCTTTTCGATGTTATTAAATGATGGGAGGTTGCTGAAGTCACCTTCCCATTGCTCGATCGGAGTTATGCCGGGCTTGCGGTTATTGTTTTTATTTCTCTGACCGCCGGCGATTACTTCCGACCCTTCAACCCGTAAAGACTTCTGAGGTTTCATTTATACATTTCCTCCGGTAGCTGCGGTGATAATCAGGAAAAGGATGATCAGCTCGGCGCAGCATAACACGATAAAGAGGCCTATCTTTATCTTTTCAACAATGACTTCTTTCAATGAATAAACCGCGTTGACTTCCTTTTCACACTGAAGGGCGATAAAACAGTCCTTGGGAGATTCATTTACGACTATAAAATTCTCCGGCTCTACCGCCCATAATTTTCCGTCTTTATCGAGCCCAAGGAGATGGCAGGGCTTGCCTCGATAGGTTCTTTCCAGACTGTCATCGGGAACCAGGGAATTGGCAATTCTCGGATAAGTCCTTTTACCGGTTTTCTCCACGATAACGATACATTGTATCAGTCCCGTAGTATCCACTGTGTTTAATGATTTTAGAGATTCAGCGTCCTCTATCTTTTTTAGTTTTCTGGTAACTGCCGGAATCGCCGCTAATACCGGTGTTAAATAAAAGGTCTGCCCGACGGTTCCGGATGTCCGGTTTAACTGGACCAGTACGACGATAGATATAACCACCGCCAGAAGGGCGGCGATGATACCGACCCAGAGAAGCATCTTGTTCTTTTCCCGGTGAGCGTTAAGGAACGCCAATTCCTCGTCTTCTTTGCGGCTGGCGATTGTTTCCGTGGTCGATCCGGAAAGTGTTGGGCGGTTTTTAAATATCTTCAGAGGTTTCTTGTTCCGGTCGGAGATGACCTGGCAATATCGCCCGCTCTTCTCATCGACGCATTGTTGGTTGAAGTCAAGTTCCCAGGCTTCCAGGGTATCAGGAGAGGCGACATAGCCTTCTTCTGAGTCCGTTTCCAGCCTCATATCTACTATGTCGCCCGTCTCCGTCAGGATACAGACATCCTGTCGACTTGAATGTCTTTTTCCCATAATTTAACCATCCTTTTTTACATTTTGCCGGCGAGGTGCTTGTAGGAACCGTAGGCAGCTGCTGCTATCTGGGCGATACCGGCCGCCATCAGGGATACGAAGATGACCATACCCCAGATGCCCATGATATCAAGCAGCCCGGTAAAGTGCGCTTTGTTCACTGTGGCGTTGGCTGCCAAGTAGGCCGTGTGCAAGGTGGTCTGAGCGATGCCGTTAAGAATCAAGGCAATCACCAGGGTCACGCCGCCCATAATGGCGACCATGAACACATCCATCCATGAGCCGGCAACTGCCTTTCGCCACTGCATCACGCTACCGCCCGTAAGCGCCGCGATGCCGGCCGCCACGAAAATCAGGAAGATGACCATACCCCAGATGCCCATGATATCCAGCAGCCCGATCTGCTCGGTGTAGGTAGCCGCAGCGGTATAGGCATCATCCAGGGCGCCGATACCGACGTTAAACATGATAAGGTTGATGATCAGGGCCACGATGCCCATGATAATGGCCATGAATCCCATCCACTGGCCGGATTTACCGCCTCCGCCGCCACCTCCGCCGCCGCTTCTCTTTCTTCGAAAACCCATTTAAACGTACCTCTTTCTTTTATTTATATTGATTTCGACTTTTAACTCTAGCCAGGTTACGAGCCTGGAGTCTTCGTATTGGCATCACCTCCTTAATCGAAGAATGCATAAATAGCTCCGCCTGCCGTACCGATAAGGATAAACAGGTAGAACCAGCGTAAGAGTGTTAAGAACGTCGCCATGGCATCTTCCAGGCCGGGGTTGTCAATAGCATAATTTATTACCAGTGTCCGGGCGGCACTCTCTTCAAGGCCTCCCACCTCTAGAGCGCGGGAAACGGAATTGTAAGACGCAGCTGACGGCGTGTCAGAAGAAATGTTTGAAGTAATCTCCGAAACTGCGGCGGAATCATCACGGTAAATACTGCGCCCGAGGGTTACATTGGAGGCAAAAGCACCGGCAGAGGTAGAGACACCGGCAAATGATTGTTCGTAATCCTCGGTAAGCGCATCATCGATAGACTGGTAAACGAAAGGCAAGGCGATAGTCAGCAGAATTGCGGCGAAGGCTATTATGATACTCTTCAATTCGGTTTCCCCTCCCGGGGAGATATAACCTCCGAAAAGAAGAAACGGGGGATACCGTTTTTCACCTTCTCGTCGAAGGCTGCATCCCCCGTTTGGGCTTATCTATATCATAGAATATTTTATATGTCAAGTGGATAATTATCATAAACAATATTAACCATCTTTCAACAGATAACGTTTACGTTCGTCATCAGTCATTGTTTGAAAAAATCCGTCTAATAATCTATGTCCTTCTTCTTCGGGGATAATATTGCAACATTCCCAGCAAACAAACACATGTTTAATTATATCGAAGCGAATAGCATCGTTATAGCAATAAGGGCAATGCCAAATAACATTACTAAGATGTTCCAATTTGATATTATTTATATTCATTGCGAACCTCCCGCACGTTTTGGGATTATCGTTAACATGGAGTTAGCCATACCTTCGACGGTATCCCCGGACTTTAAACCGTGTCTATCGACCCATGATTTAGGCAAGGTGATAGCCAGGCTGTTACCGACAGGAACAATCTTACGCTCAAAATAAGTAATGCTGCCGATTTTGATTAATTTTCTGATTCTCATATTAGTACCTATACGCTCTATTATACTACAGATATTAGTAATTGTCAATAGTTTTCGTAATATACCAATTGGCGAATACACCAATAAATAGGAACAACAATGAGATATCGGGCGCTGCAGACCGAGGATATCTCCAGGGCCCATAATATAAATTCACCTCTAAAAAGCGTCTTGCCGTTGGCTAAGAGTATGGTATAATAGTCATGTTACCGGTTCCCGGCCTCCGTGCCTGGTAGCAGTACTTTAGAGAGACTTATGAACCATCCTGATGAATTTGTCAGCCGGCGCCGATCCCCGACCCCTCCACCGCCTGAAGGTGGTATATCTATTCGTGCAGCTGGTAAGAAATATAAAATACCGTTTCAAACTATTTCCCAATGGGTACAAAAAGGTGTCATTAAACCTCTACTTAGAACAAAAAACGAACTTTACATCTCGGAAAGTGATATTGCACAAATAGCAACTAAATATAAACAATCTCATGGGCGTGGTAAACGTGCGATATATAACGAATTAAAGAGTAAACAGGCACTATTAGTTACTTAAACTGTCCGTATTCTCCCTAAATAGGCGCCTACCTATTTGCATACTGTCTTATCTTTAGTCTATAATCCCCATACAAATAGTAATTTGTCGTGGGGGTTCAAATGACTATTAGCTTCTCAAGCCTTGCATTTCTTAACCTTCATGTTGTAATTCATGACACCGCTTTCCGCTCCTGGATTAAATCTCAGCGCCGCCTCTTTAAAACGTCCCGTTGCCCTCTCTGCCGGCAGCGTGCCCGTGTCCGTCGCGGCTACCTCCTCTGCGATTCCTGTAATCGAGGCTGGCCGCTGGACGATATCCAGGACCTGATTAGTGAGATCGAGGCCGTCGGTGAAGCAGACGCCCTTTCTCCGGTAAAGCCCGGGTCCCCCGTATCCCCACAATCCTGACCCGGGCTTTAGTATTTTTGTAAAACAAGGAGAGATAAATATGAAAGACAGGATAAGAAGACAGGCAATAATAACACTGGCGTTAATTTATACGGCTTTAGGGCTCGCCATGTATCTTGGTATGGTATTTTTCCCCAGGAATTAAACAATGACGATGCCTCTGTTTTTAAGGTGCCCTGATTACGCCACCTGCAGCCGCAAGGGTTGCCCCCACCGGCAGCCGCATGAGGTTATCCCGAACTGTATCTATAACCATAAAGAAAGCATCCGGCCGGTCGAGTGCCCCGAGTGCCAGAAGTTCAGGAAATGATAGATTCTCAGTTGATGTACTGCCCGAGTTGCGACGTCCAGCTGATAATAAAGAATACGGACAACTTTGATTTAAGCAAGTGTCCTTTTTGCCGGGAGGCTTTATTAATACCGGCCAGCAAAACCGTTATTGAATCCTTGAAGAATCTAAGGGGCATTATTAGGAATATAGAGTACCAAAACGATTCTATTACAGTGGTCCGGAAGTTTGAAATACTTCAACCTTATAAGAATACGGACAACTTTGATTTAAGCAACAGGATGAATTGAATATGACAAAACTAATAGAGTCACTTACCCCGGAACAAAAAGCCCGCTTTAATGAATTCAGGATAAAGTGGGCGAATATAGGCCTTTGCACCGAACCGGCCGATCGCCCTACCGCTGAAAAGGGCATAGAGTTAATTTATCAAGCTGCAGGACTAAAGAAACCCAGGACAGTATGGTGCGGCAGTCCCCTTACAAATGCTCTTACCAGAGCATTTGTAAAAGATATTCTTAAAGGTCGGCGGGGTGGGGACAGCGTCAGGGACAGCGTCAGGGACAGCGTCAGGGACAGCGCCTGGGACAGCGTCAGGGCCAGCGTCAGGGACAGCGTCAGGGCCAGCGTCAGGGACAGCGTCAGGGACAGCGTCTGGGCCAGCGTCTGGGACAGCGTCAGGGACAGCGTCTGGGACAGCGTCTGGGACAGCGTCAGGGCCAGCGTCTGGGACAGCGTCAGGGCCAGCGTCAGGGACAGCGTCGGGGACAGCGTCTGGGACAGCGTCGGGGACAGCGTCAGGGACAGCGTCAGGGACAGCGTCTGGGACAGCGTCAGGGACAGCGTATATGGCC
>MGMT01000003.1:0-3822 GCA_001796525.1 Chloroflexi bacterium RBG_13_51_52
TGAAAATCCGCGTGTCCCCAGTTCAACTCTGGGCCTCGGCACCACGCAAAAAGAGCGGAAGTAGTTCAGTGGTAGAACGCCTCCTTGCCAAGGAGGAAGTCGCGAGTTCGAATCTCGTCTTCCGCTCCATTTTCTTTCCTCCTCTGTCATTCTGGCGCAGGCCAGAATCCATCAAGGGCCTCCACCCATAAATGATTTCAAATATGGATTCCAGCCTTCACTGGCGACATTTACCTCTTGATTGTTATTGTTCCCCGGTCTACACTTATAACTGCCATGCCTAAAGCAATCACCGGAGAAAAATCGGGCTTTAATCGACTTTAAAAAACGAATTCCTGCCCCTGGTCAAAACGAAATTAAACGAATAAATGAATCGCTCGCAAAAGCCAAAAACGAATATAAAACGAATCGAAACTAAAAAACGGCAATTCACTCGTAATTCGAATTAAAATATTATTTTTAAGAATAAACGAATATCTTAACCGGCCGTCTCTACCCGAAGTATTCGGCCGTCTGTTTCTTCTCGCGGGAGGCGGGGTCTTCCGCCGGATAGCCGCAGATTACCGCCGCCACGATACTCATGTTATCCGCAATATTTATCATCTTGAGTAGGTCTTTGTCCTTCTCGATAAGCCTCGCCATGCCGATAAAACAGGAACCAAGATCGATGGAGGTAGTGTAAAGCATGACGTTCTGGACAGCTAGGGCGGAATCCGATAACCCGAAATGGTTGTCCTTGGGAGCAATGATGATAATAAGGAGCGGCGCGCCATGGAAAAAGTCGGGCTTTGCACCGGGGGGCCCTTTTAGCGGCATGCCCTCTTTCTGTAAAGCAGCGGCAATGCCTGCCGAGAGCTTGTTGATTAAGTCCTTATTCGTAATGACCTTGTATTCAAGCTGCTGCAGGTTGCGGGCGGTAGGAGCGTATTTGGCGGCTTCCAGGATATCCTTGACGACTTTCTTGGGGAGGGGCTTGTCCTGATAAGCGCGGATACTCTTTCTCGCCTTGATAATTTCCATTAATGTTTTCATAGCTTCACCAGTCCTTTCACTATAATATCAAATGCACTACCCTTCCCACCCTGCGATTTCCACAAGGCAGGAGTTGGGCGACATGCCGGGAACGTTCGGCGACATCATGCGGGAGGGGGTCAGGATAGAGACACAGCCGGCTTTATCGATGCTGGCGGGATTGCCCGGCTCAAGGGGGTCGTACTTACCGGAGCCGTAGTAGGAATGCACCACGCCGGGGCGTATCCTCTCGGTGACATCAGCGATACAGAGCACGGCACCGCGGTCGTTGTAAAGCTTAACGATATCCTTATCCTTGATACCGCGGGCGGCGGCATCGTAGGGGTTAAAGCGCACCGGATGCCAGTAATAGCCGTCCTTGAGGATACGATGACCGGGCACCTCCCCCAACCAGCTAGAATTTGCGTCGTGCTGCGTGTGGAAGGAGTACCTGGGGTGGGGGGTGATAAGCTGGAGGGGATATTTCTCGACGAGCTTTGAGTTATATCCTTCCCAGGAGGGGATGTAGCGGGGTAAAGGCGGCCTTTCTTTATCATCGGGGAGGTGCTTTTTTAAGCTCTGCGAAACGAACTCCACCTTGCCGCTGTAAGTGCCCAGCTCTTTAGCTTTGGGTGTATTACGTTTGGGATTAAAGTGGTCGGGGGTATCACAGTCACGGCCTTTATAAAACCAGCGGAGGCCGGGGGTAGGCTTATAGTCGTCCGGCATGGGGACGATAAAATAGCCCTTTTCCTTAAAGTCCTCAAAGGTAATATATTGGGGGAGGTCGGAGTAATGATAGACCTTTTCTATCCAGTCCTCTTCAGTGTTACCCTCGGTGAATTCCTCTTTAATGCCGAGTCGCTCGGCGAGTTCGGTAAAAATCTGATAGTCCGACTTAGATTCGAATAGCGGCTCAATGCACTTATGCTGGTAAACAACGATGCGGTGGTTGCAGGCATTGGAGCCGTGATGGGTATAGCCGCCGGTGTTCGCCCACTCGCCGATGTCGGGGCGCTCAAAGTTGGTGCAGGCGGGGAGGATAATGTCCGCCAGGCCGGTCTCGGTGCACCACCAGCAGTCCTGGTTAACGACGAACTCCAGCTTGGGGCTCTGGTACATTTTTATAAAGCGGTTGGTCTCCGTCATGGTGCCGAGATAAGAGCCGCCGTAGCGGTAGAACATCTTCACCTCGGAGCAGCCGGGGGCGGGGTAGGTAAAGGGGACGAACTGCTGCTCCAACGACTGGCCGCAAAAGGTCTCCCCCAGCCATTCGATTGGGGGACTTAAAATTGCCTCCGGCATGAGCAGGCGGTAGATACGCTGCTTCACAGGATTGACAGCCTGCTTTTTAGCGAAGCCGTTTAAGAAATTGGGGCCGAAGGAGCTGTAGCCGGGGAAATTAAAATCGGCGTTATAGGGGGGACCCATGGTGGTGCCCCAGATATTAACGCCCGGCTTGCCGAGTCCCTGCATCGCCTGGAGTAAGACCATCAGGCGCGACCACTCGGTGCCGTAAGCCTGACGGCAGGCGCCGGACTCGCCGCCGCGGGAACCAGCCGCCAGCATGGTACACGAGGACGCCCATTCGCGTGCCAAACTCTTGATAGTATAGGCGGGAATATCACAGATAGCAGCCGCCCACTCGGGAGTGCAATTATCTCCGAGAATGTGCTTTTTAAAGTCCTCGAAGCCGACGGTGCGCGCGGCAATGTAGTCCTTGTCATAAGTGCCTTCGGTGAGCCAGACATGAGCGACGGCTTCCGCCAAGGCGGCATCTGTGCCAGGGCGGGGGGCAATCCATTTATCGCCCAATATAGTAGCGGTGTAGTTACAGAAGGGGTCGATGAAAATCTGCTTTTTACCCAGAGAACGCAGCCAGTAACGCCAGATAACCGATTCCTGACCGCCGTAGATGCCTCGCGTAGAATCGGGGTCGTTGCCCCAATGAACGACGAGGTCGGTGTTCTTTAAAGCGTCCTCAAGAAGGTCATATTGCTCCGGCATGCCGAGTCGCCAGAAAAAGCCGTAGGCATGGGTAGCGCCCCAGTGCCAGCCTTCCCAGCTATCGGGGTTATCGAGGACATCGGTAAAGCCGATAAGGTTGAAGAAGCGCGCCCAGGTGGAGGTGCGGTAACCGACATTGCCCCAGTTATGGTGGGAGGAGGCGCGGGACATGACAGCCTCGGGACCGTAAGCAGAGCGGATTCTTTTCATCTCACCGGCGACGATACCTAAAGCTTCATCCCAGCTAATGCGCTTATAGCCGGACTTTCCCCTATTCTGGGGATTACGCTTACCTTGAGGGTCGAAGTCCTCCCTGATAAGGGGATATTTCAGGCGTATATCGGAATAGATACGCGCTTTTTCAACGGTAGTGAAAGGAGCGACACAGGCTTTCCGCAGCGGCGAGAACTTATCCTTACCTACGGCAATACTCCACGAAGCGGCATCGCTATCGTTCAAGACCAGGGGGCGGACGCGGACTATTCTACCGTCCTTAACGTGCACCAGCACTGGGCCGCCGTTGGTAAGATTGGTAAAGACTTTTTCCAAGATGTTCACCTTTCCAGTAATGAAACGTATGCTAAATAAAGCGTAGTAAAAGAAGGGCAGGAGAACCTTATAGCGTTTTGCCCCCTATTAAAAGTATAATAAATAAACACGCTCAATATCAAACGGAAGATAGAACAATGACAGAAAAGAAGCTGCTTTCGTGGAATGTGAACGGCATAAGGGCGGTGAAGGGGAAGGGATTCCTCGACTGGCTTAGTCGAGAGTCACCGGATATTCTCTGCGTCCAGGAGACCA
>MGMT01000003.1:3913-35717 GCA_001796525.1 Chloroflexi bacterium RBG_13_51_52
ACGTAGACACCTTCCGCCATTTCAATAAAGAGCCGAACCAGTACACCTGGTGGGACTTAAAATCCGGGGCAAGGGCGAGGAACGTGGGTTGGAGAATCGACTACTTTTTTGTGAGTGAGAATTTACTGCCGTCAGTCACCAAAGCCTTTATCATACCGGAGGTAACGGGGTCGGACCACTGCCCTATAGGGATTACTTTAATGATAGACTAGTCAAGCTTTAAAGGTTATACAGGTTTTCTAGCGATAATATCATTACCAGCGTGCTCGTGAGAAATCCCCCCGGGATGGGTATGAGCAAACTGATAAGCATTACTTTCAATTATTTCCCAATCTTTATATTGTTCCGATAATTCGCCTTCTTTAAACAATCCGACCATCAGCCCGCGCTGGTCTTCGGGCTCCGGCACTGTATCAGTAAAAACTCCAATAATATGCTGTCCGCCCGGTACCGTGAACTCCTTCATTCGTTTAATCAGAATTGCCCATTCTTCACGTTTGATAAGATGGAGACAACCCTGGCAAACAATAAGGTCGAATTTATGAGGGAATTCATATGTTCTCATGTCACATACCGATGAATCAATAGCAAGACCTCTTTCATACGCAACAGCCCTAAGTTTTTCTATGCCAGTTTCAGAGATATCAAAAGCGGAAACCTGAAATCCAAGACTGGCTAGATATAAAACATTCCGTCCTTCCCCACACCCCAAATCCAAAGCTTTTGTACCAGCCGGAAGTGCTGAGGCCACCTTTACAACAATATCATTCGGCTTTCCAGCCCCGAAAGTATCCAGCTTACCGGGACGTTTATAGCTGTCTTCCCAAAACGGCTTTTTTCTTTCTGTCACTTTATATTATCCAATGCCTTTATTACATCGTGGAAATCATTAAAGGGGAAGCACTTGAGGTTTTCTTCACGGCAGTATTGCAGAAGGTTAGCGGTAGCACAAACGTATGTCGCCTTGCGTGAAGAATAGATATCCGAGTTCCCATCGCCGATATAAATAACCTGATAGCCCTTTTGGCAGAGCATATCGGTATAGGCTTCCTTAAAACCGGTTTCAAGTTCTTTGCCGTCAGGACCGAGATACTGCACCCTCATGCCATCTGATGAAAATATATTCTCCGCGGCATGGATATCAAGTCCATCGACGCCCAGTTTTTTCAGAATCGCCTCGATGTAAAAAGTGAGACCATTGCTAACGATGATGACCTTATAGTCCGTCTCTTTACAGTAGTCCAAAAACTCCTTGAAGCCGGGGCGGACTTTTACGCGGTCGGAGGTCAGAACGAAGTCGGTCAGCGTCTTTTTATCAGCCTTTATCATGCCGAAGACCTTTTTACTGAAAGCACCCAGCGACATCCTGGCGGAGTTATAAGCGTCAAGATATCTGCGCCAGTTGCCGCTGGCAAACTTGTCCAGAAGGAGAAAGCTAACATCCTCTATGGTGACGGTACCATCGAAATCAAGCTGGATTATTGTTTTCATATATATTCAATATATAGAATACAGTTTTAACGGTCAAGCTAGAACGCATGGAAAAACAAATAAAGCGATGCTACAATTAGCGCGGAGGCGGATAGTGACGCGTTTCTACATCGGCACATCAGGCTGGCATTACGACGATTGGCGCGGCAGGTTTTATCCGGAAAAATTGCCGAAATCGCAATGGCTGGATTTTTACGCCCGGCATTTCCCTGCCCTGGAATTGAATAATACATTTTACCGATTGCCCTCCGAGGAGGCTTTTAGAAAATGGTATGAATCGTCACCGGAGGGCTTTGTCTTTGCTGTGAAGGTAAGCCGCTATATTACCCATATCAAGAAACTGAAGGACTGCGCCGAGGAGGTTGAAAAGTTTATGTCAAGGGCAGTCCTGCTAAAGGAAAAGCTTGGTCCCCTGCTCTACCAACTGCCACCGGGGCTCCACCGCGATGACGACAGGCTTACCGATTTCTTAAAGATTTTACCACGCGGAAGGAAAAACGTTATCGAGTTTAGGCACGAATCATGGCTGGTTGATGAAGTTTTTGAAATCTTACGCCTACACCAGATGGGATTCTGTATATTCGATATGCCCAAGCTGACCTCTCCGATAAAAGCTACGGCCGACTTTGCTTACATACGGTTTCACGATAGCGGTAGCCTTTATTCCAGTCGCTACGGCGATGAAGAGATGGCAAAATGGGCTAAAAAGATAGCTAAACTAGCAAAGGGGCTAGAAGCAGTCTATATCTATTTCAATAACGATATCGCGGGGTATGCGCTGGAGAATGCGGCAACGATACGAAATTATTTAGAGAAAGGAAAATAATACGGAAGAGTTTGCACGATCAAAGGCAAGCAGAAGTTTTTAGAATAAAAAACACCATTTGGTTGTTTATAATGTTAGGTTGACATTCAGATAAAATAACCGGTCTCCTCTAAAGCCGATGGCGGCTTGTGTTGTGACGCTTGAAGAACTACAATGCATCTGAAGGGCCATCACTCGAATATATGAGTTTCCAGGGAATGTTTAAGGCAAGCCAGCTAGGGCTAGCATCTCTCTTTTTGTTAATGACAAGCTGCGCCGGGCCGACTACTGCGACTGTTCCAAGTACTACACCTGCTACTATTACAACCCCTACTTCGACGCTAACAGTAACACCAACACAGACACAGACACTAATCACTACACCTACACCCACGCCAGAAAACACGCTTGGGGTACATACAACAGAAGCTATAGACGAGCAAAAAATTATCGTTATTATGGCAGATTTCCCTGATGTCACACCTACCCTCTCTAAAGAACAGATATATAATAAGGTTTTCGTGGACCTGGACGATTATTTCCGAGACGCCTCATATGGCAAAATGTGGTTTACGGGAGACCTTACGGGACCGTATATGCTGCCTTATCCCATAGTGGACTACAACATATTGATATCGAATCTACTGGCTGATAAAACAAAGGTCCTGGCTTTGGTTCAGGATGCCTTGGATGCGGCGGACGGTGATGTGGACTTTTCTCAGTACTCGCATGTGATGATAGTCCTGGGGGCATCAGTCCAACAGTTTACCGGGGTGTGTTATTGTGCCATCCCCGGTATGCTCGGTCAATTAGGTATAAGTAAGGTAATCACGAAGAGCGGGCAGATTATCAGCAGTGTCGCCGTGTTTTCTGAGGATTGTTACCTGGGTAACTTTGCTCATGATACGATTCACATGTTGGGCGGTTTTATGATGGGTGGCCGTGTTTTGCCCTGCTTGTACGATCAGGATCTTCAAGCTACCCCTGGAGATTTCAGAGGAGGGTTACAATTCTCCATGATTCATATGGGCTTCTGGGACCCTCTGTCCTGCCATGTTTACAAGCCAGACCTACCTCCAACTGGACTATCATCCTGGACAAAGATGAGGCTGAACTGGATTGAACCCTCTAAGATAGTTGTGGTGAACCTGGGACAGACTACCACTGTTACGCTTGACCCACTGGATAGCGCTGACTCATCAACGCTGGTGATTAAAATCCCACTGACTTCAGACACCTTTTACCTAGTTGAAAACCGTCAAAAGGTTGGTTTTGACCAGTACATCCCTTCCAGTGGCATCTTGATAGCCTACGCCGATGATGGCTACAAAGGTGAATGCAGGTACGGACAGGGTCCGGTTCAGCTTATGGATGCCAACCCAAGCGTTCCTTATCTTCAGGGTGCTGCCTTTGATATCGGAAAGAAAGAAATATTCGTAGATGTTCAGAACAACCTGGCTATCATTCTGCTACGTAAGGTCGACCTTTCTTACGAAATCGAAATCACAACCGCAGATGAGATAGATATCACTTCTACAAACTGTGTCTTTCCAGCTTTCCCCGAAGGATTTCAGCGCACGAAATAACAACACTCAAATCTTGCCCTTCTCCCGCGCCGTGTCATTGATTTTTAACCGTTTTCCTTCTGCTGCCTTGGGTTATTCCATGGCACAGGGCAAGCCGATACGACGAATTGTTCACAAATTTATACGTGCAGCTCTATAATATCCCCGTCCTGCAAAATATGGTCACGTTTGACCATAACGCCATCGAACTTGCCGGAACCCCAGACGCGGGCATACTTCATGCGACTGGCGAAGGACTTATGGATAGCGACAGCCGCCATTTCCAACGTGCTGCCTCTCTCCAGGATAATCGGCTCGGTCATATCCGGCTTGGCGCCGGGAGTCTTGGTATAGACACGCATGACATCCAGCATATGAAAGATTCGCTTCTTAAGCTCATCCAGGTTACCGCCGGAGGCGGTGACAGCTATGGCGGGCAACACATCAGCGTAAAGCTCCTTTAAAGCGTGATAATTTTCGCCGCCCGGGTCGAGGTCGGCTTTATTGGCGACCAGCAGCGCTTTTTTGTAACTCACGGGGGATTCTTCATCCTCCGGCTCTTCATTCTTGCCAAGTCCGATATTTTTCTCTTTCAGGACGGTGATTAAAGCGTCAGTCTGTTCCAAAGCGTCCTGGCTCAAATCGACAACCAGCAATAGAGCGTCCGCCCGCCGGATGATATTCAACAGCCACCATTCGGGGGGCTGTTCGCCGAGGGGCGGGGTATCGATAAGCTGGACCTGTACGTTTTCAAAATGCATCATGCCGGGGGTGGCGGACTGGGTGGTATAAGGATAGGCGGCAACGGTGGGACTGGCTTTGGTAATGGCGGCCACGATTTGCGACTTGCCGGTATTGGGGGGACCGATAACAGCCACCTGGGCGGCGCCGGCTTTTTCAATCTTTGTGGTGGAACGAGCCGTTGCCGCCTTTTTCCCCATGGACTTGGAGAGATTGGCGATTTTCGTGCGCAGGTCGGCGCGTAGGTGGTCGGTGCCCTTATGCTTGGGCATGACCGCCAGCATTTCCTCGAGCCAGGCGATTTTTTCCTGAACAGTCTTGGCGGCGCGGAAATTCCTTTCCGCTTCAAGGTACTGGGGCGTTAAATTGGCCGGCATGGCTAGAGATACTCCTTTATCTTTTTAGCCTGCGCCGGCGACACGCCTGCAGCAGCAACCAGCTCTTCGATAGAAGCCTCCCGGATACGCTGGATAGAGCCGAACTGGCGTAGCAAGGCATTTTTTCGCCGGGGACCAACGCCCGGAATGCCGTCCATGATCGAGGCGAAGGTCTTTTTACGATGGACACTGGTAAAGTAGCTAACGGCAAAGCGGTGCGCTTCGTCCCTAAGTCGCTGGAGAAGCTGAAGCGCGGGGGAAGACCTGGGCAAAACAAGTGGTTTAGTCCTGCCGGGGAGGTATATCTCCTCATTTTCTTTAGCGAGACCAGCCAGTGGCACCTCTACATCTAATTCTTTAAGCACAGCGCGAACGGAATTAAGCTGCCCCTTGCCCCCATCAATAAGGACGAGGTCGGGCAAAATGCTCCAGGCATCAGCAGCAGAAATATCCTTAGCTCCGCTGTGCTTGAAGCGACGCCGTATAACCTCCTGCAGCATAGCATAATCGTTAGCACCTTCAACCGTCTTAATTTTAAAGCGCCGGTAGTGGGCGGACTTAGGCTTGCCCTTTTCAAAGACAACCATGCTGCCAACCGCCGAACTGCCCTGAAGATTGGAGATATCATAGGCTTCCATGCGGATGGGCGGGGATTTAAGCGTAAACTCTTTTTCAAGCTCTTCCAGAGCAACATTCAACGAAGCGCCGGCAGTAATCTCCTTTATCCTGATTTGTTCAAGTCCTTGACGGGCGTTTTCGGCGGCGATATCGATAAGCTGTTTTTTCACGCCGCGGCGCGGCACGACGATATCGACAGCCGCACCTCTTTTAGTCTTAAGCCATTCCCTGATGACCTGTCGGTCTTCCACGGGGTACTGGAGGAGCAACAGCGGGGGGATTTGAGCGGCGGAGGAATAGTACTGCTTGATAAAGCCAGTCATGACCTGCACCGGGTCTTCCTGGCGGGTGCCCTGCATCATAAAGCCCTCGCGACCAGTTAGTTTGTTGCCGCGTACGAACAATACCTGCACAAAAGCGTGGTCGCCTTCCTGGACAAAAGCGACAACGTCTTCTTCACCGCGGATAACGGCAGCGACTTTCTCTCCCTCGATGACCTCATGCATCGCCTGTATCTGGTCTCTTATGCGGGCGGCTTTTTCAAAGTCCATAGCTTCAGAAGCCAGGTTCATTTTTACCTGGAGCTCACGGATAACGTTATCACGCTTACCTTCAAGGAAAAGGGTGACCTCTTTAATGACCTGGGCATATTCCTCGGGGCGGACATCGCCGGTGCAGGGGGCAAGGCAATGACCGAGATGGTATTCCAGGCAGGGTCGTAGTGTCTTACCACCGATATCCTTATTACAGAAACGCAAAGGAAAGAGACGCTTGATGATGCGGAGGGTCTGCTTGACAGACGTACTACTGGCAAAGGGCCCAAAATAACGTCCGCCGTCCTGTTCAAAGCGTCGGGTTACATAGACGCGGGCCCATTTTTCTTTGACGTTTATTTTCAAATACGGGAAGGTCTTATCATCTTTAAGCATGACGTTATAACGGGGGCGGTACTGCTTGATAAAGTTCAGCTCCATGATGAGAGCTTCCTGCTCCGAGCTGGCGATATAAAAATCGATATCAGCTATTTGTGACACCATGCGCTGAATCTTGGGCATGAGTTTATGCGGCGCCTGGAAGTAAGACCTGACACGATGAGAAAGATCGGTCGCTTTACCCACGTAGAGGATATTTTTAACAGCGTCCCGATAAATGTAAACGCCGGGGCGGTGGGGCAAGCGTTTAAGCTGCTCGGTTATAAGGCTGTTAACCAACTTTACTCCCTCGGACTATATTCCAAGATTATTCTAGCATAGCCGATAAACGGCGCAAAGAGGAGGAAAAATAACGAATTTACAGAAGGTGTTCCAGGAGGATTTTTATACCAATGCCGATAAGAATGAGGCCGCCGAAAATCTCGGCGCGCTTACCGACCATAGACCCCACTTTATTGCCAATCAGCTGCGCGATAATCGTGATAATAAATGCAGCTAAACCAACAGTAATAGCTGCGATAAGAATATCGGTCTTCAGGAAAGCAAAACTCAGACCTACAGCCAGAGAATCGATACTCGTGGCTATCGATAAAGCGAACAGAGTCAGCCAACTATTAATGTTTTTCTTTGCTTTTTCTTCATCTTCTTCACGGAAAGATTCCCAGAGCATCCGCCCGCCGATGAAAGCGAGCAATCCGAAAGCGAGCCAGTGGTCATACGCTGAAATAAAGTCGATGACGGTACGCCCCGCCAACCACCCGATTACGATCATAAAAGCCTGGAAGATACCAAAGGCGAGCGGAAAACGAAAGAACCGGGGAAATGAAAGGCGGCGAGCAGCAATGCTATAACTTAAAGCGACGGCAAAGCAATCGGCGGACAAGCCTACGGCGATAATCAAAATTGAAGTGAAGCCGGTATCAGACACCTTTTAATTATGCCACATGACAGGTGGTTTTAAAAAACGCACGTTTATGTCAAGTGTAAAATGCCAATATTCTTAAGTTATCTTGATTAAACCCTGCTTGATGGCAACAACAACAGCCTCGGTACGGGCGTTGGCATTTAGTTTACGCAATATAGAAGTAACATGGTTTTTAATCGTCTGCTCGCTGATACCAAGTTCGGCAGCAATCTGTTTGTTCAAGTAGCCCTGGGCGATGTATTCCAGGATTTCAATTTCCCTGGGGGTGAGGGGCGAGATAAAAGGTCCGGCTTCTTCGCGGGAAGCCAGTTCCTGAAACTGCTGTAATACATGCTCAGCAACCTTGGGCCGGTTGGTAAGGCTTTCATTAATGGGGTGCTCTCCTCTGGCAACACGCCTGATAATATCGGCAAGCTGCTGGGCGGTGACTTCTTTATTCAGGTAAGATACAGCCTGGGCTTTAATCGCTTGAAACAGCTGGCTGTCATCAGGATTGGAGGTAAGTAAGATAACGCCGATATTCGGGGAGCGCTGCCTGATTTTACGCGCCAGCTCAAGTCCGCTTTCCGATTGGCCATCCAGATCAAGAAGGGCGACATCAGGCGGAAGATTATCGATGGCTTTCAATACATCACTATTAATCCCGGTAGCACCTAAAATAACGATATCCGGAGTATCCGAGAATGATTGTTCCAAAGCCTGAAGAAATAACGACTGCTGGCTGATAATGAATACCTGTATTTTAATGTTGTTCATGGTTTGTCAAACAGTTCAGGCGTATGATGAAGTACCCAAACCGCTTTACCTCCTCGCCTTTTTTCTACTGCTGCTGGTCTGCTTTTCAAAGATAGAAGCAAATTGCTCAACCAGATGGGGGTCAAAGTAAGTGCCGGAGCATCTTTTAATTTCTGCCACGGCAGCTTCGTGAGTTTTGCTTTCGTAATACGACCTTTCCGAGGTCATGACGGCGAACTCATTGGCGATAGCCAGAATCCGCGAAATAAAAGGAATATCTTCACCTTTCTGTCCATCAGGGTATCCGGTCCCGTCATATTTTTCATGGTGATGCAAAACAGGCTCGACACAATAAGAAAGCTGGGGAATTTGCCTGATAATATCCGCTCCTAATCTGGGGTGAGTCCTGATTATCTCCCATTCTTTTTCTGTTAATTCCGCCGATTTATTCAATATTTCGCTGCTAATAGCTATTTTACCTATATCATGTAGCCAGGCGCAGGTCTCGATTTTCAAGGTCTCTTCTTTACTTAACCGGAGCGCTCTAGCCAGGACCAGAGCATAATCCGTGACCTTCTTAGCGTGCTTGTTGGTATAATAGCTTCTTGAATCAACCATTTCAGAGAACGCATGAATAAAGTCAGATAATTTACTATCGATGCCGTTGCCGGTTTGCGCTGCGGAGGTGTTGGGCATTAATTCAGACAGAGGACCGGAGGCGCATACGGTCTGATTACCACCGTTGCGCTTTGCTTTGTAGAGAGAGACGTCTGCCGACGCGATGATATCGGTGTGGGATATGCCGTCATCGGGCCAGCAGGCTAAACCAATGCTGGTAGTAATAGTTACTTTCTGGGAGTCTATGCCATCTACGATTTTCTCACGCACCCTTTCTAATACCATAATGGCAGCATCGATCGATGTTTGCGGCAGGAGCACGGCGAACTCATCCCCTCCGTAGCGGAAAGCGTAATCGGCAGTCCTGATAGCGGACTTGATATTACGTCCGACAATACGCAAAAGACTATCGCCGGCGAGATGTCCATAGGTATCATTATATATCTTAAACGAGTCAAGGTCGAGAATAGCCAATGAAAAGGTGCCACCATAACGGGAGTGCCGGCTGATTTCACTGTCAATCATTTCATCGAGAGAGCGGCGATTATATAAGTCGGTAAGTTCATCGATGCCGGCTTTCTTTTTAGCCCTGGCATAGAGCTGGGTATTCTCGAGCGGCATAGCTATTTGAGAAGCAAGCTGCTCGAGGAGTCTGATATCGCGCTGACCGAAGGCATTGACCGTCTTGCTTGCCAGGATAAAACTACCGATAACTCTCCCCTTGGAGATTAAAGGAATATAAGCCGTAGAGCGTAAGTCTTGCGAATAGAAGAATTCGCTGGTGGTGAAATATTTTTCCTGCGCAAGGTCAGGCTCGATGATCGGTTTCTTCTGGGCGACAACCCATGCCGTACCGGTTCCTTCCATAGGTACCCTATCACCAATCTGATAAGCCGAATTTTCGGGCGAGGACAACGCCACGCAGCAAAATTCGTTTTCTTCAATCAGCACTATAGATGCCCAGTTGACGTTGACGACTTTTTTCAATTCTCCAATAAAGCTGCCGAAAATTTCTTGAATATCCAGACTGGAAGATAATATTACACTGGAATTATTGATAACCGATAATTCTTCTTCTCGCTCTCTAAGCTGTTCACGAAGGTATTCCTTTTCCATGCTGACAGCCACGCGGTTAGTGGCATCTTCAATAATGTTCATATCCTCAAGAGAATACCGCCCGTGCAGCTTTTCGCCAAGCACCATAATAGCTATCAGACGGTCCCGGCTAATAAGGGGTATGAACATGGATATATTCTTCGATTCTATTTCTTCTTTTTCCTGCGGCCAAAGGCTCAAGAAAAAGGGAAGAATATCCAGATTATCTTTAGAGAGGAATTGTTTTTCTTTTTCCAGGTATTTTACGATAGGGATGTTTGACCTTAGTCTAAAATCGGTTAACCGGTTTTTATCGTCTTTAGGCTCGGAGAACTGCGCCACGAAGTCACCATCATCAGGGCCCGGAAAGAGTAAACATACCTGTTTGATTTTAAGCGCCTTTACCAGCAGCAGCAGTAACTCTCCGCCCTGTTCTTTAAGACTGAAAATATTGTGTATTTTGCTGGTGAATTCGTGAAGATTCTGGTGATGATTATAGCTGGAACCCTGAAAAGCGCGACTCATCAATGTGAAAAGGCGTCCGCGTATAGTGTATATGATGATAGCAACGACAACCGCCAGTATAGTAACGCCGACAGTTGCAGCAACATCCAGTTGGAAATCGAAAATTTTCTCGGCGGCAACGAGCAAGAGCCAGTATACCGCAATTCCAAAAACTCCAAGCATAAGCCAGGTCGAACTGCGTCTGATAACGAGTTTGATATCAATCAATCGATGCCTGATAACGGCATAAGTCAGGATGAAAGCGTTTACAAGGTTGCCGTAATGACTTAAAGGGAAAGAGCGGAATATGGATGGTAAGCTTAAAACGGTGAAAAAAGTTAGTACCGATATACCTAATATCAATGCAATAATGCGGTTCCGTTTAACAGGGTCAGCGCTGATTTTCAGCATTTTTGTAAAAACATACAGGTTATAGGACACCATAAATATCAGCGGTACGGCAAGCGCGATGACTCCTATCTTATAGAAACCATAAACATAGCTACTATCAGTAGTCACGCTGCCGGTAACATATCCCAAAGAGATCAAGACTGTAACTATAGCTAAGGATATATAGACGTGAGGAATCCAACGTCTTTGCCCATGAGGATAAAAGGATGTTGCGAAGCAATGGAATTGAACCGTCATTAAGAAAAAGCCTATTATTACGAGCTTGAAAAGGGTCTCTCCCATTTCCGGGAAATAATTACCCCGGTACAGGTAATCTAACAGACTCCACAACATGGCAGAGACTAGAAAGAAGACAAATAGTATTTGCCTTTTCTGCCACGGGCGGCTATAGAGTGTCGTTAGCAAAAGAGGTATATAAACTATAGTTGCTATTAATGGAGCTATAGCATATGCATTCATACATGGGCATTATCTGTCCAAATGTAACGACTGTCAAGAGGTAACTAAAGTAGGCAACCTAAAGTAAGGGAAACTAAAGTACTACGAAATAAGGGTGTTTTCAGACTCTGCGGCTGCTTTTGCTTTAGTCCCGGATTTTTTAACGACGATAGTCTCATCTACACCGGAGACCAGAAGAGAAATCACTTTTTCCGGGGGATTTACGTGGGGAGGCTTGATATGTGCCAAGTCAGCCCCTTCGGCCTGGCGTCGGGCGGTATAATTGGAAAAGGTGCCGTGGGGCAATAACAATACCCGTACACTAAAATCGAGTGAATTTCTCCAGTCTTCCTGAATGCCGGAATTGTCATAACTGCTTCTACCGGCATCAATAATATGATTTTCAACAGCCCTGGTCACATCCGATTCCGTGCCGAAAAAACCTTCTTTCGGTTCAATAAGAAGGTTCAGTACGGGTTCACCGGGCACCTTGTAGGCAGACCAGTCTTCATAGGGGACGCCGGCTTTTTCCAGGGCTTGCCAGATTTGTTTTTCCGTTAGCTTGATGACCATGAAATTTATCAAATCATCACATCGCCGTTCAAAGACCATCTGAGGAATTTCTATTCCCAGATTATCATTGCGCAGCGACGTTATCCTTACCATGTCTCCAATTCTATATCTGATGGCAGCGCCACCATGGAAGTTGGTAAAAACAACCTCATAGATTTCGCCGGCTTTTACTTCATCAAGCAATAGCGTCTTCATCTTATAGCTGTGGTCCATCTGCCACTTATAGGTCTCTTCTTCCGGGATAAATTCAAGAAAGTTCAAGTTGGGGATGAAAGTCATGCCTTCATAATCCCATGTCTGGGTAGCAATAACACCGCCTTCAGTGCAGGAATATATATCCAGGGGGCTTCTGCCCCAGAGCTCCTTTATCTTTTCCTTGTATATGGCGCTATCGACACCGCTGCTGACAATGCCTTTTAACGACCATATATCCTTGGGGAGTATGGGGCGGCCGGCTAGACGGCTTTTCAACAACGCTCTCGACAGGCGCCAGAACGCTCCTGGTTGCGTTAAATATTGACGGATATCAACTTTGCTGGAAGACTCACGCAGTTTTTCACCGACCTTGACCAACACCAAAGAGAGACCAAAAAAGTAATCCATTCCCTTATCGAGCGCCTCCTTGAAACCGGTGGCGACTCTTTCTTCATACGACAGTTTTTCAGCTTTCTCCAGGTCAGGCAAATAAATAACCGGAACCTGCATTCTCAATAAATCGGCAAAGGTGCCCGAAATATAGGGTCGGGGAGCGACAGAATACAACAGCCTGATTTTATAAGGGATTTGTGAAGTCTCTCCCCAGCTATCGCAACAGGATAATAAGCCGACACCATATAAAATTATGCTTAACTGCCGGGCATACTCGGTTGCCATTGGAAACCACTTGCAGGAATAATCGCCCGACCAGCCAGAGGTACGTACCCAGAACCCGGGTGCCGTGGGTAAATCATCTTCCTGCTTTTCTATGAATCCCGGGCAATAGTCTTGATAATCAGTCAAAGGCACGAGCTGCCGGAATTCTTCAACGGTACCGGGCTTTGCGCCGCGCATGATTTTCCTGCCGAGAGGAGATTTATTTAATAACTCCAGTTGCTGAAGGAGAAGGGCTTCCTGGATTTCCATGAATTCTTCGATATTCAGATGGAGGTATCCGCAGCCCATTTGCCAGAGTTCTTCATTACGACCCTGTTTCAGGAGGTCTATCGCTTTAATCATAGGTGTCACCTCTCAAGCTAATACACGGCGAGGATACCCGAACTTATAGAACAAGACTATGATATGCGGATTAGCTTGGGAAGTGATTATGTTCTAGAACACAGTTCTATTGCTTGAAGGGATTTGGATACCCATTTGTATGGAGTATATGAGTTGAAAATGCGGCTAAAGTTCTTCGAAATCTTGGTCGGGGCTTAAAAACGATTCCAGTTGCTTGTTCAATGCCTGGACATCAGCATCAAGCTGGCCTTTGCCCATATTCATGCCGTAGCTGACGAAGAACTGGAGGAAATTATGGAGGAGGTCCGTCATCTGACGGGTAAAATACTGAAATTCTTCTCTGGTGACGCATTTGTGCTGGTTTAGCTTCTCTTTCAGCTGACACTGAATGAGATAATTAACGAATTCCGTGCGGTTCATTTCGCCGCGATGGTCATCAATCTGCTTGACGATATCATCTTTGACTACCATTATTAAATCGTCTTCATCCAGTAAAAGAGTTCTTCTCATGACTTTAATTTGACCTCTTGGTTTTTTTATTTACTTAAAGTCTATCACCGAGGTATAAATATCAGCATAAAGGGTATAAAAGAAATATAAATTTTGTCTTAAGTTTTCATAACAGAGGTTATTGATAGAGGAAGATATCAACGAGAAAAATATCCAATAAAAAAGCATGGAGACAGATAAATCTTCAGGCTATATTTAAGCTTTCGATTCGTATTTCTGGCTATTGGCTCTGGCTACCAGCGGATTCAAGCATTGACATGAGTGTGTCGATGGCTTTCAGGAGTTTCAATCCGCTTTCCGTTACCTGATAGGCAATCATAGTGCTATCTATGTTAATCTTGGTGATGAACCCCTGATTCACCAGGTATTCAAGATATTTCTGTATCTGGTTGTAGCTCATGTTGGCGGTATACATTATTTCCGTTTTACCTGCGCCGTTTTCGCCAACCCGGAGCATATCCGCAATAATCTCGATATTAGAGCGCCGCTGCCCTACAGCAACCTTCTGCTTGCCAGCGCTGCCAGTAATGGCTTTACCGTTTAGTCCTATATTCATGCAGGACTATTGTACTATTCATTAAAACATCTGTCAACAAAAAATATTCATTTTTTTCTAAATACATTCCACCTTGTGTTATAATGAAAAAAACTGTTTACGTTTTCTATGAATATGAAAAAGAAGCCAGAAAAATCTCCAGTACTTAAGTACCAGCGCATCGTGGTAAAGCTGGGAACAAACCTGCTGACCGGGGGCAGCAATCAACTGAACCATGATGTGATGTCCAACCTGGTAGGACAGATAGCCCGGTTGCATGAGCAGGGAGTTGAAAACGTATTGGTGAGTTCCGGAGCTATCGCGGCGGGGAGACATAAGCTGGGCCTAGCGAAGAAAATCAGGGAAATCCCTTTCAAGCAGGTACTGGCATCGGTGGGTCAAAGCCGGCTGATGCACACCTACGAGCAGATGTTCGAAAAATACAACATCAACGTGGCGCAAGCATTACTGACCAAAGCCGATATCGCCGACCGCGCCGGTTACCTGAACGCCCGCAACACCCTGCTGGCGCTCATGGAGTTGAGAGTGGTCTGTATAGTTAATGAAAACGACGTAATATCAACCGATGAAATCAAGGAATCCAAGTTCGGGGATAACGATAATCTTTCAGCGATGGTAGCCAACCTGATAGATGCCGATATGCTGATGATACTTACGGACATAGGGGGGCTGTATACCAACGATCCCCGCCGGGATCCTAAAGCGCAACTCATCCCGGTGGTGACAAAAATCGACGCCAGCATTAAAAGGCTGGGAGTGAATACCACGAATACATCGGGCACCGGAGGTATGATAACGAAGATAGAAGCTGCCAAACTGGCTTCGGATTGCGGAGTGCACGTGGCTATCGCCGACGGTAGAGAGCCGGACGTTATTATCAGGCTGGCAACCGGGGACACCATCGGCACCCATTTTTTAAGCAACGCAGAACACATGGAAAGCCGACAGCGCTGGATGCTTTCCGGACTTAGCACCAAAGGCAAACTGACCATAGATTCGGGGGCAGTACTGGCGCTCAAGAAACAGAACCGCAGCCTGCTGGCAGCAGGAATAAAGTCGGCCGAAGGTAAATTCGGGCGCGGCGATATCGTGGCAATTTGCGATATAGAAGGAACGCAAATCGGCTGTGGCATCACTAACTACAGCGCCGGAGATATAGCAATCATCAAAGGAGCCCAATCGAGTAAAATCAACAGTTTATTGAACTACGATTACGGGCCAGAGGTAGTACACCGGAACAATCTAGCGCTACTGGAAAGGGAGGCACCAATTGCCAACAGGTAAACTATATTATTCCATCGACGAGAAGTTTATAGCAAATGTCAACTACAATTTTCAGCACGAGGAAGAATACCGTTGGTGGGGGGAACTAACACTCATCGAATACAAACAAATCAAGGACGGCGGAGGCTATATCATCGAGTTGGAAGACGGACGGAAGAGTCGCTGCGCATTAAAGAAGCGGGTGAACAGGGCGGTGACAAGTTTGCCGCCGCGATATGTTTTTCACTTTAGCGGGAGCGGGAAATTCGAATAACAAGGAAATAAAGATAGGTCCATTGTCCTACCATGTTATAGTTACGGCAGGGGAAAAGGAGGGGATTGTCATATTGTGAAAAACGCCATAGATGATATAAAAGCCAAAGGGAGGGCAGCTAAGCTTGCCTCTCGCCGCCTGGCGTATATCTCCACAAGCATAAAAAATAAAGCGCTAAATTATATTGCCGACGACATCCTTTTAAGAAGAGATGAAGTCCTGGCTGCCAATGAAAAAGACTACAAGGCAGCTAAAGCCACCGGCATGGGGACGGCTTTACTGGACAGGCTGATGCTGAATGAGATCCGTCTGGAAGGCATTGCCGCGGACACCAGAGCCGTCGCTGCCCTGCCCGACCCCGTGGGAGAGGTATTCGAGATGCGCACCATGCCCAACGGACTGCAAATCGGGAAGAAGCGGGTGCCTATCGGCGTTATCGGGGCAATTTACGAGAGCCGACCCAACGTAACGGTTGATATAGCGTCACTCTGCCTGAAATCAGGCAACGCCGTGATACTGCGGGGCGGTAAAGAGACGATTAACTCCAACACAGCCATAATCAAAGTACTGCAGGGTGCCTGCAAGAGGGCAGGCATACCGGCGGGGTGCATACAGTTTATCGATAATACCGACCGCGCTCTGGTGGACGCCATGCTGAAGATGAATGATATCATCGACCTGATTATTCCGCGGGGCGGAGCGGGGCTGATAAAATCGGTAGCGGAAAAAGCCACCATGGCGGTGTTGACCGGAGGCATCGGGGTATGCCATACGTACGTTGACAAGAGCGCCGATATCAAGAAAGCGGTGGATATCGTCTATAACGCAAAAGTACAGCGGCCCACGGTCTGCAACGCGCTGGATACGGTACTCGTCCATGCCGAAATAGCGGAAAGCTACCTGCCGGAAATGGCAGCCGAACTGAACAAAGCTAAAGTGGAACTGCACTGCGACGAAAGTGCGATGGCAATCCTCGATGCCGATAAATCACTAAAAGTCGTGCTTGCAACCAATGATGACTGGGGTAAAGAATTCTTATCACTGACAGCTGCCGTTAAGGTGGTTGACTCCCTGGACGAAGCGCTGGAGCATATCGGGAGATATGGCTCGGGGCATTCCGAGGCTATCGTCACCGAGGACTACAACAGCGCGATGCGTTTCCTCAACGAGACGGACGCTGCGGCAGTTTACGTAAATGCCAGCACCAGGTTCACGGACGGGAGCCAGTTCGGGCTGGGGGCGGAGGTGGGCATAAGCACGCAAAAGCTGCACGCGCGCGGACCGATGGGGCTTAAAGAACTGACGACCTACAAGTGGATTATCTTCGGGACGGGGCAAGTAAGACCTTAGCTATTTCTGAGTCTTCAAGACTTCCTGCTGGGCTTTAAAAAGCTGCTGGATACCCTTTTCCGCCAGAGCCAGTAAATCGTCGATGGACTGCCGGGTAAACGGCTTGCCCTCGGCGGTGCCCTGGACTTCAACGAACTCACCCTTGCTGGTCATCACGATGTTAAAATCTACACCAGCCTGGGAGTCTTCATCATAGCAGAGGTCCAGCATCATATAGGAATTAACGATACCAACGCTGGTGGCAGCGACGGCACTTTTCAGAGGCATTTTAGATATGATACCCATCTGCATCAGTTTTTCCATCGCCAGGTACAAGGCAACATAAGAGCCGGTAATAGCGGCGGTGCGGGTACCGCCATCAGCCTGGAGAACATCACAATCGACGATGAGAGTCCTTTCACCGAGCGCCGCCATATCCGTCACTGCCCGCAGGGAACGCCCGATAAGGCGCTGGATTTCCTGATTACGTCCGCCTACCCTGCCATTAACAGAGTCGCGCTGGGAGCGGGTAACGGTGGCACGGGGTAACATAGCGTATTCGGCGGTGACCCAACCAGTGCCGCTACCCTTAAGGAAGGGAGGAACTCTATCTTCAATGCTGACGGCACAGAGAACATGGGTCTTGCCAAGTTTTATCATCGCCGAACCTTCAGCGAAACTCTGATAACCGGGAATTATCTTAATCGGCCTAAGCTCATCGTAGGCACGCCCATCAACTCTTTTCACGGAACAGTCTCCAATCTAAGTAATGATATGTGAGAGTATAGCAGAGATAGGATAGTATGACAATCTACCTGACAAACACAACTTTATTGGATGTAAACGACCAGGTTGTAGACTCGGTAGAAGCTCCCGGAAGAGCCTCCATATATAGAGTTTCAGAGTCCGGCATCGAGACAATGATGATGCCGTTAAAGCCGGATACCTGAAAGCCATAGATATTGCCGTCAGGAGTAATATCTTTAAAATCACGGTTCAAGAAACCTGCGTCACGGGGAGTAAAATAATACACGGCGCTTTGTAGATTTGGTACAGAATTACCGACCGATAATGCGGCACTGGCGGGATGTATATTGGAACGCACCAGAGCCAGGTGAAGGTCTTCAGGATAGGTATCGTTAATACCGAAAAGGAACCAGCAGCCCTGCGCGGTCCCGGGAATATCCTGCATGACCGAACCACAAGGCAAGACTTCACCTTCCACTGCATCACGGTCAACTAGAGAAAGCAGGGTATCAAGCACGGGGCCGGGTTCATACAAGCTTAACGGGCAGAGAGCATGTAAATAACGCGATTTTTCCCAGCGCTGCGGATTAGCGACGGAAGCCGCGTAATAATTTTCATCATAAACGCCAATGTCCATAGCCCATTGTCCCGGGTTTCCACCAACTGTACCCAGTAAATCACCTGCTTTTACTTCAATATTGTAGTCTTTACTCCAGACGCGATAGATTTCGCCTCCGGTAGAGTATTCATTATCAAGATGCCAGTTGGTAAAATCCGTGGTATTACCAAACACCGAAGGATTGAGTGTGCTGGCATGATAAAACATCACCGTGATTGTTTCACAGGGTTGCAGAATAACATTATAATCGGCAAAACCCGCATTTACGTGTTCACTCGCCCAAACCTGGGTAATGGTTAAATCGCCGGGAGAGTACAGATTTGCAATATCGGGCCTATCAGCGTTTGGCTGGCGGGTAGGATAGAAATAAATATGGTCGCTGGGGAAGGTATGGCTGGGAGGACTGAGGTTACCTAAAGTAACGATGGCATCGATCATATTAATATCCATAGGGGAGGCGGTAAAGACCGGGAGAATGCAAGGTTCTGATGTCGGTTCAGGCGTTGGCGATGGAGGAGCAGTGGGAGTTGCCGTCTGGGTAGTTGGAGGAGGAGATGTTGCTGGAGGAGAGACAGGAGGAGGCGTGGTAGTCATAGACGCGGATGGCGCTGTTGATGTTACGTCCGTGGTTTGAGTTGGCGATGTAACCTCCGGTGAAGTACAACCGCTGAATATGAGAATTACAATAATAACAGGAATTATAAGTGTTCTATGCATTTTTTGTCCTTTATGAGAGAAAAGAGAACCCTATAATTTTATTCCCCAGAAAACTTTCCTGCGGTTATGAACATAAAGACGGTAATTGCCAGTACTCTCGGACTGTTCCACTTCCTTTTCCACCCGCGCCACACCCTCGGCGAAAACGCGCGGCTCATTATCCTTGATAATCTTGAGGACGGAATCAAAACTCGTGTTTTTGATACCCTCCAGGAAAGTCCGGTCGATCAATTTCGGGTCGTCCCCCCTGATGGCATGAGGTCTTTTAAAAGTAAATCCTGCGTTAATAAACAATTGTTTTAACCGCGAGCGAGAGGGGTACCGTTTTTTATCATATTTATATTTCGTCGGGAAGTATTCATCAAGGGGATGGTTTTTCATGGCGTCTACCGTCACCTGGTACATAAAAAGCCTTGCCCCTTTACGGACTATCCTGGCTATTTCATTAATAACAGCCTGCTGGTAGGACAGGTGGTGCAATACCCATGCCATATAAATAAGGTCGACACTTTCCGACTCCACAGGCAGAGGTTTACCATCAAAATTATACTGAACGGGGATTACTTTATCAGAAATTTCTCCCTTTTTAATCCTTTCCTTAAGCAGTACCAGCTGGTCAGACGATTTATCATAGGCAAGGATTTTAAAACGAGAGATTCCCACGGAAGCGAGCTGTTTTTCCACGAATTCTGTCTGCTGGCCGGAGCCGACACCCAACTCGACGATGGTAAGAGGTGAACCGAATTGATTTCCATCGAGTCCGGCATGGGAAATCATGAATGCGGCGAATCTAGGTGTGCCTCTCCTGACACGGGAATAAACCCGACTAATACCTTCGTACGAATGAGTTATTTCCATTCCATATTTCTCTCGCTATTCTTTCAGAGAAACCAGATATTCCTTCAGCCAGGTTAAAGCGGCAGTAGCGGCTTTTTGTTTAATTTCTTCGCGGGTACCGCGGAACATACGTTTACGGCTAAAGACGCCGCATTGATGTGCCAGGCCAAGATAGAAAAGCCCTACCGCTTTTTCCAGCGTGGCGCCACCCGGCCCGGCGATACCGGTATCGGAGATACAAATATCCACTGCCAGCGTTTTTCTACCACCAGCAGCCATTTCCATGGCAACCTGCGAGCTGACCGCACCATGTTCCGCCAGGGTGGCAAACTTTACGCCGATTATCTTTCTCTTTGTCTCATCGGCATAAGCCGTAACCGAACCTTTAAAGTAGTTAGAACTGCCCGGGACGTTGGTAATAAGGTGAGATATAAGCCCGCCGGTAGCCGATTCCACGACACCTAAAGTGAGTCCCTTTTCCCGCAATAACGCCCCAACTACGTATTCCAGTTCAGACATATTAGATATACCTATTCATTATAGCCACGGGAAGACATTGGCCTTTATAAAATCAAAGTTGTGTTTTATTTTTTCAGCGCCGGTGACCACGCCCATGTGACCGGGGAGCAGATATTCGATATCAAGTTTAGACAGAGCATTTATGGATTTTTTCAGGTAGTCAGCATTACCTCCAGGAAGGTCGACGCGGCCGGTATTCATCTCAAAAAGGACATCGCCGCAAAATAGCGCTTTCTCTTTCCTGAGATAAAAACAAATGCAGTCCGGGGAGTGTCCGGGGGCTTGAATGATTTCTATCTCAATATCTCCCGATTTCAGGCGGTCCTCTTCTAAAAGAGAATCCACGGTGAATTCGCCCGGCTCCATACCAAAGAGTCGGGCGCCGTCAACTACTACCAGTTTATAGTTTTTCTTCTGGATGGGATACAGGGCAACTTTAGCTCCGGACAGTTTCTTGAAAGCTTCGTTGGCGCTACAATGGTCGATATGGAGATGGGTGTTGATGATAGTGCCGATATCGGCGGGTTCAATGCCATCCTGATGCATAGCGTCCACCCGGGCCGTTAGATAATCGGCGTTGCCGGGGTCGATAATAATGCCAGGGCTGCCTTTAATGACATACGTATTACAGTCCAGCATTCCCTGCTCCGGGTAAAAATATAGATTATTTATCAATTTCATGCTATATTATCTCCAAACGAACAATATTTACGATAAACTTAATATCATTATATCATGATAAGCGATATGATAAACGACAAGGAGGCTAGAAGATGGGACTGACAGCAGCAATACTCGGGGCATTAGGCGCGATAGCCGCGGCACTCGGTGTTCTCAATATCCTGGAGGTAACATCGGAACCAATTTTAAGCGATAAACTCAACTGGATGTTCTGGATGTACGCGGCAATAGTCCTTATCCTGGGGGCAATCGCCTTTTTACTGGGGCGTAAACAGAACTACGAAGATTAGTTACACTGAATCAGCGTTGAGTAATTAATTGAGTGCAAATAAAGAAAGCCCGGGCATACGTTTGGCGGTAAGAGTAACCCCCAACGCCGGCCGCAATGAAATAACCGACTTAAAAGACGGTGTATTATATATAAAAATCGCGGCGCCGCCGGAAAAGGGCAAAGCCAATAAAGAACTCATCGGTTTCCTGGCGGAAAGGATGGGGATTAAAAAAGCTTCCCTGTTAATCATCAAAGGGCAGACCAGCCGGAACAAGGTTATCTCTATCCAGGGTATGAGCAACGAGGAACTATTAAAGCGAATTTAAATTCAGGAGTAAAAGGGAGGGGGGCATTAGCCCCCCTCTTTATTTATAGATACAGTGAAGGCTTTGCTTAAGCCTTCTTCTTGCGGCGTCGCCACCAGGCGAAGTACAGAATCACCAGGATTATTATCCACAACGGGCTCCAAATACCCAGTCCGATGAAGATTGAACCCAGGAAGCGAAAGAGGCTGACCAGAGCGTTCCAGGCTCCATCGACGACGCTACCGGCGCTCCAGCCGGGAAGTACGGTAATGTAGTCCTCCCTGTCATAGGTCTCGGTAGTCCCCTTGTCATCAGTAACCTTCAGAGTGACGGTAAAATCACCGCCGGAACGGTAAACATGAGAAGGATTTGCCTCAGTGCTGGTCTCATCATCACCAAAGTTCCATTCGTAAGAATAGGGGTAAAAACCGCCGGAGACATCGGTAAAAAACTGGACACTGTTGCCTTCCTTGACCGTGCGGGTGTCAGCGGTGAATTCCACCACAAGCTTGGACTGCTCCAGGGTCACGGTGAATGAAGCCAGGCTCGAACTTTGCTCCAGGTATTGCATCTGGCCTTTGATGACCTCGATATACTCGCGGGTATTGGTAAGCTCTTTCTGGACGGCGAGTAATTCTTCAACGGTAGTCGCCTTTTCCATAAAAATAAGCAACTGGGTTTCGGTGGCTTCAAGATTGCGCAGCCTTGACGCGAGGTCGGTATACTGTTCGGTAACATCCTGCCCCGAAGTAGATTCGGACTTTACATCAGCCGCCAGGTTACGCATAGTCTGGAGAGTATCGTTAAAGCGGGCGGAGTCCACCCTGAAGCTGATATAAGCATACAGCCTGTTGCGGTCTTCACTGATATTGGAATTGACGACAAAACCGCCGTAGGACTCGGCGAGAGTGTTGATTTGCTGTAATGCCGCAGAGACATCGTCGACAACGATAGTTAAATAAGCAGTACGGATAACCATGCGGTCGACCGAGGTTGCGTAAGAAATATCATACCCCACACCGCCCTTTTCCGGGCTAATAGCCACGGGAGGCATCAAAACCGCCGTTGTTGTAGGGGGCGGTTGCGATATGATGATTGTCGGAACCGGCGCTTGCGTTACTGTCGGCACCGTCATAGTTATCCCGTCGTTTGCCCCTGATGTACGCGTATAAGGGCCCTGTTCTTGCCCTGAAGCACAGGCAACCGTGCCTATGACAAGCAGAACTATCAGAAATCCAAATAATAACTTTTTCATAAAAACCTCCTTGGTTTGTATCGCTCTGCTATATTATAACGCAGAAAATACCAAAAGGTTGTTAAAAAGCAGAAAATATTGAAGGTGGCAAACGAAAAAACGTTTACAGGCTGCTTTCGTAAACACGGATGCGTCTCATGCGTAGTATAAGGAAGACTTCTTTGCCTACGGTCAGATTCATGTCTTCAAAAATATAAGAAGGTATTTCTGACAGGAGACTTTTTTCCGCTACATCTATCAGGATTTTGACCGTATTGCCAGCAGGCTCGATTGAGGTTATCAAACCCTGAAATCCGTTTACGCTTAAACCGGGCGGCCTAGTCTCGGAGACATAGATATGGCGCGGTAAAATAGCGATTTTTCTAATATCGCCGCCTTCATGGGCAACGGTCAATTTCATATCACCACAGCCGACTTCCATAACGCCCTGACCAAGGCTGCGGCAGTAATCGCAGTCGAGGATGTTGGGCGAGCCGATGAAATCAGCGACCTTTTCACCTTCGGGGTAAAAAAGCATTTTCTCCGGCTCCGCTACCTGCTCCACTCGTCCGTCCTGAATGACAGCTACCCGGTCCGCCATTTCCAGCGCCTCCATGAGGTCGTGAGTGATGTGGATAGTGGTCAGTCCGAACTGGCGGTGAATGCGCCGCAGTTCGAGTCTTAAATTTTTAGCGGTGCGCAGGTCCAGAGCGCCGAGAGGTTCATCGAGGAGGAGAAAGCGGGGCGAAGGGGCTAAAGCCCTGGCTAAAGCAATACGCTGCTTCTCACCGCCACTCAACGTTCGGGTTTCACGATGCAACAAATGCGAAACACCCATGAGGTCAGCAAGTTTATTTACCCGCTCCCTGACCTCGGACGTGGATATCTTTAACTGCTTCAAGCCGAAGGCGATATTGTTAAAAACATCGATAAAAGGAAAGAGGACGTAGTCCTGCGGAACATAGCCCAGATTCCTTTCCTCGGGCATGAGGCGAGTAACATCAGCGCCGTTAAAATAAACCTTTCCCTTTTTAAAATGATGCAGTCCGGCGAGGCATTCCAAAAGCACGGTTTTTCCGGCGCCGGTAGGTCCTAAAATAACGAAATATTCGCCGTCACGGATGGACAGATCGATATCTTTCAGGTTGAACTCACCCAGACGCAGCGAAAGTCCCTCTATTTTTATCATATGCGGTACCTTCTGCCGATGATTCTTCTGATTACCAGGAGCGCGGCAACCGCGATTAATATCAGCACGAAGATGACGGCAATCGCCTTCTCCACATCAGCCGAAGCCAGGGAGAGGAAAATAGCGCTGGGGAGGGTTTCCGTCTTCATGGCGGTGGCGCCGGCCAGCATGACCGTGGCGCCGAACTCGCCGACGGCACGCGCCCACGTGAGGATGCCGGAAGCAATCAGTCCATCCCTTGCCAGAGGCAGAGTCACACGGAAAAACGCTTCCGGCTTGCTGCAGCCCAGCGTCCTGGCGACCTGCTCATAGCGGGGGTCGATGCCATCAAAGGTGGACTTAAGCAGCCTGACAGCCAGCGCGCTGATAACGGTAACCTGGGCAAGGACGATGCCGGGCACAGAGAAAACGAATTTAATAATATTGTCGTCAATAGCGGAGCCGAGCGGTGTATTGAAAAAAACCAGCAAAGCAGCGCCCAGCGCCACCGGCGAAATAACGATGGGCAAATCCAAAAGACTATCAACGATATCCTTACCGGGAAAACGCGCGCGTGAAATGGCGTAAGCCACCGGTACGGCAATCAGCATGGAGATAACAGCAGCTATCGTGGCGGTCATCAGGCTTAATCTGATGGCAAAGAGAATTTCTTCAGAGAAAAGCGCCGAGACAAAGGTATCCCACTTGGTATAAGCCAGCAGGGACGCAATAATCCCGAGAAAGAATAATGCCAGCAGCACCATGGCACTAATGGTGGCGACCCTAAAGACCCTTTCGCCCCCGGCACCCTTTAAAATCCTGAACATATTAACAGACCTTCCGATAGACCATTTTTCTACTTAAGGTCGATAAGTAGCGGGGAGCTGGTATTCACCGCCGATTTCAGCCTGCGGCGCGAATTGTCTAGCTTCATCTTCGGTAGTGATGTAGCCCCATTTTTGAAATATCAACTGTCCTTTTTCAGATACAAGAAAATCAAGGAATTTCCGGGCGCTGGTTTTATCGGCGGCAAACCTGGTGACAGCGCCGGGAACATAGGCAATCCGGGGAAGCTGGTCAGCCGGGAGGTAAACTATATCTATTTTTTCCGGGTCCCAGCTTTGAAAAACGTCCCAGCCAATAACAGCATCCACCAAATCTAAAGATATCAACGTGGCTGTTTTTTCACAGCTTTCCGCATTGACGACTATATTTTTACTAATATCCTCAAGCAAACGGTTATATTCAAAAATTTCGATAGCGTATAGGCCGAGGCAGACCGACTGCGGATTACCGATACCAATTTCCACGCCCGGTTCTGCAAGATCAGCCAACGACCGGATATTTTTTGGGTTGCCGTGCTGAACAGCGATGACTGGAATTAAATAAGCAATCTTCTTCATCGAAGACGTATCGATAATATCCTTTCGTTCCGCTTTAGTCATATAGTCCTGGCTGCCGGGAATATATAAATCCCCGCTTTGCGAGAGTACGATTTGAGAAAGCATGGAGCCGGAACCGCCGAAGGTAAGATAGACCTTGATACCGGTCTCCTCTTCAAAAGCCGCGGCGGCTTCTTCCATGGCAGGCTTGCTGGCCGAACCTATAAAAGCGTTTATTGTTTTTAATTCCTCCCTGGCGCATCCGGTAAAAGTCACGATAAACAATACGATAATAATTGCCAGCTTTATTTTCAGTATCAATTTCAGTCCCAATTAACTAATTTTATATTCGTTGTATTATCGTCAATATAGCGTGAGTTAAAAAAATATTACTCTTTCCGATTAATAATTTCTCTGATACTGGCGCGTTTTTCTTTGTATTCTTTGACAATGCGACGCCCCTCATCGGTCAAACGGGCATAACCTCCCAAAGGACCTCCAGTGGTTTTTATCACCAGAGGACTGGGCGCCAGACGGTTCATAGCCTCTACCCAGAGCCAGGCATTACGATAAGCCAGCTTCATCGAGCGGGCCGCGGCAGAAATAGAGCCGAGTTGGTCAATACGCTCCAGCAGCGTCGACCTGCCCCATCCCATGAAAAGCTTACCGTCCTTTTCCAGCCATACCTTGCTTTTTAACACGATACCGGACTCCGGTTTATGTCCAGAGCGGGCGCCATGTTTAACGCCGAATTCAGGTATAAAGTTATCAGATTTCTTTTTTCTATTCACTTCAAGAATTTCCAAACATATTATATTACCAACAATATAACGCCATGTCAAACATCAATGAATATGAAAAGGGATTTTTGTGACTTTTTTGTGATAATTCACCTGTATTTTGTGAGGTTTTTGTAATCAATCAAATCTATCATATGTATGATACGCCAGCTTTGTTAAAAACACAGATATCAAACAGGTTATTTTAATTCTCAAGATAAAGGAGTCAGCCGTGCCAGCTAAAAAACGATTAGATAACATCAGGTTAACATCAAGAGATATAGCCGATTACTGCCAGGTAAGTAAAAGCACTGTGCTGGAATGGATAAAAAGCGAGAGACTCAAAGCTTTCAGGCTGCCCTCCGGGCACTACCGTATCGATAAAAATGATTTTAAAAATTTCCTGGAAAAGTGGAACATACCCGTCAAGGGATGGCCATTCGAAGAATAAAATAAGTTAAGCAATTTATACTTCTACTCGAAACTATCCGGGCATTTTCCATCGGCTCTAGACAGCTAATAGCAGAAAAAGCCTCCGACCCACAGGAAATCCGCATTAGATTCTTCTGCATATCATTTTGATATTCACCAGTTACGTAATCAAGCCATTTATATTATAATAATAGCCACAAGACTGTTCCCGACACGGAGGTAGTGATGCCCAGAATGAGTGGAGCCGAGGCACTGGTAGCGTTATTAGTCCGCGATGGGATAAAAGTAGTCTTCGGGCTGCCAGGCGTGCAGATTATGGGTGCTGTGGATGCTATCTACCGCGATAAAAGCATTCGCTGGATATCCACGCGCCATGAACAGACCGCCGCCTATATGGCCTACGGCTACGCCATGACTACTGGCAAAACAGGCGTGGCCATGGTATTGCCCGGTCCCGGGGCATTGAATACAGCAGCAGCCATCGGAACAGCCTATGCCGCCTCGGCGCCGGTGTTGCTGATTTCCGGTCAGATAGAGAGTCAAAACGTAGGATTGCACCGGGGAGTTCTACATGAATTGGACGAGCAAATCGACATCTTCCGCTACCTGACTAAATACTGTGGAAGAGTAAAGCGGGCGGAGGATATCCCGGTGATTTTAAGCGAAGCTCTACGCCAGCTTAAAACACAGCGTCCCCGCCCGGTGGAGATAGAAGTGCCTTTCGACCTGTGGTCGAAGCAGGGCGAGATGATATTCACCAGCACGGAAAGAGAGAAACCAATTCCGCCGGAACCGGCGGACGTAAAAAATATAGCTGCCATACTGGGTAGTGCCCGACGTCCGATGATTCTGGCGGGGCGGGGCGCGATAAAAGCGGGCGTCGCAAAAGAAATTACGCAGCTTGCAGAACGACTTAAAGCGCCGGTGGTCATGACGCCGGAAGGACAGGGGCTGATACCTTGCGAGCACCCGTTTTACGGCGGCAATTTTACACTCTGGCTCAATTCTATATTTAAAGAGTCCGATGCTATTCTGGTGGTGGGTAGTCGACTGCGAGCGTCGGGCAATACCCGACTTAATCTTAAGCCGGAACAGAAAGTCATTCAAATAGACTGCGATGCCGAAGAACTGGGTAGAAACCACCGCATCGAAATCGGCATTTCCGCCGACGCTGGACTGACACTGACCGCACTATTACAAATTCTGGGAAATAAAACAGCCAGCCATTGGCAGGCAGCAGAGATAGCCCATCTACGCAACGGGCTGAAGAAAAAGCTGGAAAAAGCCGCCCCTTTACAGATGTCCATTATCAACAGCATTCACCAGGTGCTCGGGAACGAAGGTATCATCGTGCCGGATATTACAAACCTGGGCTACTGGTGCGACATCGCTTACCCGGTCAACCGGATATATAGCTATGTAGACTCATCTTATTTCGGGACGTTGGGCTTCGCTTTCCCGACCGCACTCGGCGCAAAGATAGCCAATCCAGAAAAACCGGTGGCAGCAATATGCGGAGACGGGGGCTTTCCTTACGCCTCCGCGGAGCTGGCGACAGCAGTACAGGAAAAAATAAATGTGGTCATCATGCTGTTTACCGATAACGCCTACGGAACAGTCACCAGTATACAGCGCCGGCAATACGGGGGGAGGTATATCGGGAATAAATTACACAATCCTGATTATGTCAAGTTTGCCGAGGCTTTCGGAGCAGTTGGAATGAGGGTAGAAAAACACGCGGAGTTGGGTAAAAAGTTAAGCGAAGCTCTTAAAGCCAATCGTCCGGCGCTGATAGAGATACCGGTACCACAGCTGGACACGCCGTGGGACACGCTGTTGAGAGATTAAGATGTCCCCAATTGCACAAGCTGCCCTACCATGTAGCTGCACTTATCCGAAGCCAGGAAAGCCACCACCGGCGCTACATCGGAAGGCTCACAGAGTCGTTTGAGGAGAGACATCCTTCGCTCCCCTTCTAAAAATTCTTGGGGGGCGCGGTAAACGAGGCCGGTCTTGCCGAGTCCGGGACCGACGGCATTAACGATGACGCCTTGAGAGGCGACTTCTCTCGCCAGGGCTTTGGTAAACTGGACGACGCCACCCTTGGCCGCCCCATAGATAGAGATATTGGGTATGCCCTGCCCGCCCGAGGTATTGATAATGCGGCCGTACTTGCGGTCTAGCATATGAGGCAGCACCGCGCGGGCGACCCGCATCTGACCGTAGAGATTGGTCTGAATATCAAAATTCCAATCCTCTTCCGTCATCTCCATAAAGGGGCGTAGCTGGCTGCTGGCGCCGGCGTTGTTGACTAGGATATCAATCTTACCGAACTTTTTAATCGCTTTTGCCACCATGGCGTCGATTTCTGCCTGTTTGGTTACATCTACTTTTACGGCCAAAGCCTGGCGTCCCAAAGATTCTACCTGTTCAGCGGTCTGTTTAGCGCCCGCAAGGTCGATATCAGCGGCGATAATATGGCAGCCTTCTTCCGCCAAGGTAAGAGCGATGGCTTTACCATAACCTATCTGGCTGCCAGCGCCCGTTACCAGAGCCACTTTATCTTTTAATTGAAGGTCCATGATATAGCCCCCTATTTCTTCAAAACTTCATAAAGCCTGGTTACATTCATACTAACGACACCTGCAGTACGTTCATCGCGGGGCAAATCCGGGAATTGCTTTAACATGGTGACTTTTTGCTGAACATCTTTTAAAGTCATCCCTTTAGCGACAGCTTCTTTGACAGTGTTTATCCAGGTAGTGACTACGGTATTCATTTCCGAGATACAACTTTTATCGCCAACATCACCGTGGCCGGGAACCACATAATCGACATCAAATTTCTGCAGTTCTTTCAGGGTTTTCAGCCATTTATCGGGTAGAGCCTGGCGGAAAAAGGGCAAAGCCCGGCTGATATTATCCGAGGTAAAAATAGTCCTTTCCTCGGGGATATAAACGGCTACCTGGTGGGGACTATGCCCCGGCATATTTATAAGATGGAAAGAATGGTCGCCGAGGTAGAATGTTAGCCGTTCCGAGAACGTGATATCCGGTGGTCTGAATCTAAAGTCTTTATCCAGAGTGGCTCCGGGCGATGTCATCTGGAGCATGCCTTTGATATCCTCCACCCTGGAAGCCAGTATGGCATCGCGCGTACCATCGTGGGTAATTAGAGTACCGCCGAAATAGCAGTTGCCGGAAATATGGTCGCCATGAGGTTCAGTATTAATAACATAGCGGATTTTACCGAATTTAGATACTTCCGCCGCCAGCTTCTTGGCGTTCGCCGGCACCATGGGGGTATCAATGACCACCACACCTTCTTTTGTGACAACACAGCTGGAGTTGCAGACGCTGATTTCACTCTCCACATACACATTATCGGTTATTTTTTTCACGTTGTCCCTCCTTAAAGCTTTATCAAAAAGAAAGACTGCCAGTCCCTGACCGGTTACGATATATCGGTTATCCCATACTTTAAACGGCAGACTTTGCGGTGTCAAGTCGCAATCAACGCCGTGCGGGCAGCATACCCTCAACGCGGAACCACTCTATATGGTCGCGGATAGATTCCTGCCACGGCCTTGAGGTAAAGCCAAGTTCCTGATGCGCCCGAGCCGAACTGACCAGCGAGTTACTCCGCAACACATCGATGGAGTAAGCAGTGAACACCGGCTTGCGACCGATTAATCGATAGTAGACACTGGCAAACACACCGGCAGCGCGGGCGATGACAGCAGGTATTCTATAAGAGGGCGCCGGATAACCGGTATTGAGCGCCAGTTCTTGCATCAACTCCGGCACCTGAACTTGGGTTCCGGAGAGTATATAATGGTGCCCGGATTGCCCTTTTTCGGCAGCCCGAATAAGACCGCGGGCGACATCGCGTACATCCACAAAATCGTAAGCGCCGCTTACATAGGATTTAAGATAACCGCTGGCGAAATCTATAATCAGCTGCCCGATGTTGGAAATGCCGAAATCCCAGGGGCCGATTACACCCGTCGGGCAGCAGATAACGGCATCCAGTCCACCTTTACGGATTTCATCGAGAAGCAGTAAAGTAGCGCGGGCTTTACTCCGGGCGTAGTCGCCAAGGACACGGTCGGGAGCAAAGGGCTGTGATTCATCAATGACGGTCCCATGGGGTGGTTCGGCTACAGCATGGATGGAACTGGTATAGATAAGCCGGCGGACACCACAGGCACGACAGGCTTCAATAACATTGCGCAAACCGCCGACATTGACCCGCTCAAGCACAGTCGTCATGCCCGGCATGATGGTAACGATACCGGCAAGGTGGAACACTATATCAGCACCAACAAACGCAGATTTAAGACTTTCATGGTCGGTGACATCGCCATAAATAGTGTCTACATTCAGGCCAGCGAGCGGGCGTTTATCATCATCCGGTAAAACCAGAGTCTGTACAGCGATGCCACTGGCGAGTAACTCACGTACCAGTACGTTGCCGATATGCCCCGTTGCTCCGGTCACGATTACCACATTTCCACCTCTACCCGATCTAATTGTAGGAGTGTGGGAAATGGATTGTCAATGGAAAAGAAGTAAATGCTGGCGGGGTGGTGTAAAGTTCCTTGCAAGGCAGGACTATTTCACCTAAAGTAAGAAGAGGAGTACACGCAAATGGATAACCGACTACAAAAGGCGGCAACCGCTTATATTACGAGTCTCGCCAGAGCCACGGCTGTGGAGATTCAAGAATATGCGGCGGAAGTCAGAGATAACCGTAAATTCCATGACGGTATCATAGAGAAAAGGGATTCCCAAGGGAGAAGAACCTCCGGCTGTTATTACGGCATCAGCGAGACACTGGGTACGGTCTTATATATCATCTGCCGGAAACAAAAACCCGATAGCGCTATGGAAACTGGCGTCGCCAGCGGCGTATCGTCATCACATATTCTCTGCGCCTTAGAAACAAACGAGCGCGGCCAGCTTTATTCCATCGACATGCCTGGCTGGCAGAAAAACCAGAGCGGGTGGATGATACCGGATTATTTAAAGCATAGATGGCATTTGACTCAAGGCAGGAGTTCCGAGACGATGGCACCTCTTTTAAAGAAGGTTAAAGAAATAGATATCTTCCTGCATGACAGCGACCACTCATACGAA
>MGMT01000004.1:0-22631 GCA_001796525.1 Chloroflexi bacterium RBG_13_51_52
GCCGGTTATTTACGCGATGGAGGCTGCTCGGAAATAATCAAAGTATTAGCTGGAAAATAAAGGCGGCGAGGAAGCAGGTGAGATAGATAGAGGAGTAAGGGAGGGGGAGATAAAGAAACTAATCATGACAAATATGAGAATATTTACTATTACTACAAAAGGACATGATAGCCAAGACTTACACCCCGCGACCCATTTTCTAAAAATAAGGGTGTTCGCAAATAATTACCGCCATGCTGTGATCAAAGCTAATAAAAATATCAAGTACCGAAATGATAAAGAGATAAAAGCAGGCGGCAACCTTATATATAAATTCATACCTTTACCTAATAAAGCTAATGTGGAGGAAAGGAAATACAAGGGGGTGAGGTAAAGAAAAATGCCAGAGTGGATAATATCAATCATAAGTGTAATTGTAGGTGCAGCAATAGTTGTAGGCGCAACAGAACTGGTTCAATTTATAAAACGTCCAAAATTGAAAATAGAATTCGAAAAAAAGGGCGACTATAAATTATATATATCAAATAAAATTACTAAAATTAATATTCCTAAAGACCAACAAATTGAAAGAGGAAGGAAACATCTTAGAATAGGTGTTACAAATAATGGTTATTCAGTAGCGAATAATTGTGAAGCGAAAATTGAAATATTTAACCTTATAGATAAAAAAATTGAAGCTGATTCGAAATTAACATGGGATATAAAACTTCATCCTAATTATAGTTCGAATGAATATAATAAAAGATATGCACCTATTGATATAAAAAAACAGGATACAGAGTATTTAGATTTTTCTTCCCTTCAATACTCTCGAAGTAAATCAGATGATGATTTAAACCTGCAGAGACGATACATATTTCAACGTATCCTTCAATACAAATTAACCCAAAAACCAAATATAAGGTAATAATTAGTGTATATTCAAATAATGCCAAACCAAGTAGTTTTTCATTTACTATCAACTGGGATGGAACTATAGAAGGATTTGATAAAGCTTTTTACAAAGAATAGGAGTCTTGATGAACCAGCTTAAATCTAGGATAGTGTCGGCGGTGGAGGCGATAAAGGGGGTGTACCTTTTCCGCCTAGAGGCGCCGGAGATAGCCAGAGAGGCGAAGCCGGGGCAGTTCGTGATGGTGCGGTGCGCCAAAGAGACGATATTGCCGCGTCCGTTCAGCGTCCACGCCGTCAACGGCAAAGAGATAGCGCTGCTTTTCAGCGTGGTGGGTAAAGGGACGGGGTGGCTTTCGTTAAAGAAAAAGGGCGATACGCTCGATATCTTCGGGCCCCTGGGTAACGGCTACACCATCAATGAAAGCTCCAAGAACTTACTGCTGGTGGCAGGGGGGATGGGGATAGCGCCGCTGCGTTTCCTGGCGGAAGTCGCCGCCGCGCAGGGGAAAAAGGTGACCATTATCATGGGGGCGAGGTCGGGGGAATGCCTGCTGCCGGTGACGCCGTCGCAGAGTTTATTTGATAAGGGAATGCTGCCTGCCAACTTCCAGTGCATTAACGCCACGGAGGATGGGTCGGAGGGGTTTAAAGGACTGGCGACCCAGCTTATCCCCCACTACCTTAAAGGCATCGACCAAATATTCGCCTGCGGGCCGGTGGCGATGTATAAGACGATGGTGAAGATGCCGGAACTCAAGGGTAAAGACGTGCAGCTTTCCCTGGAGATAATGATGGGCTGCGGCACGGGCGTGTGCTACGGGTGCTCTATAAGGACGAGGGGAGGTCTAAAGCAGGTGTGCAAAGACGGTCCGGTTTTCGGGATGGGGGAGGTGGAGCTTTAAAGGAAAGGGCAGGGTCCCGATTTTCATCGGGATGAGCCGAGGGGAAAAGGAGCGGCTCACTTTGACAACAATCGTACTTTAGGCATATAATTAATAAGGATAAAATCTCTTAAAGAGGTGATATACATGGCTAATCAGGTAGGCAAGAGATATCGCTGCACCAAGTGTGGCGCCGAGATGATTATCACCAAGGGGGGCACCGGCACCATCACCTGCTGCGGCCAGCCCATGGAAATCAAGCAGTAAAGAACCCCGTTTGCAGGAGGTCAGAAAGTGGCAAGCCAATTGGGAAAAAGATACCGCTGTGCGAAATGTAATACCGAAGCACTCTGCACCAAAGCCGGCGAGGGCAAGCTTACCTGCTGCGGTGAAGAGATGAAAACGCAGGAAGCCAAACCCATACCCTCCTCGGACTAAGAAAACACATCAGAAAGTAGAACTCCAGATGCACCGGACAACTCAACAAGTGCCGGCGCATCTCCGTGAGAAATATCCCGTTAGCTACTCAGCTTTTTCCGCTTTAGATTCAGCTTTCTTTTTGGGTTCAGCCTTCGCTTTAGATTCCGCTTTCGGTTTGGATTCAGCTTTTGGTTTGGCGGGCGCCTTATTCAATTTTTTCAGCAGGCGTGATTTACGCCGCGCGGCGTTGTTGTCGTGGAACACCTTTTTCTCCGCAGCTTTATCGAGAACGCTGACGGCGGTTGCCACGGCTACTTTAGCCGCCTCGAGGTCGCCTTCAAAGATAAGTTTTTCCGCTTTGGCGATATCCGTCTTCACCTGGCTGCGGAGAGATTTATTGCGTGTCTGCCTTCTTCCCGAAGCACGCGCTGCCTTCTGTGCCGATTTGCTACCCAAGGTTTACCTCCACTTAATTTTTACTCGAACCGACATCCCCGGCCTTTTTAGGAACGGACGGGGAATCGGGGGTACTCTGTTTTGATGCATCTTCGCCGATGCGGCTTACGCTTAGGACACCCTTGACGCCATCGATTTTCTTTAAAATCTGGCTTAAATGCGCCAGCCCTTTAGTTTGCAGTGACAGAAAAATATTAATCCGCTGGCCGTTGCCGTTAGTGAGGTTCATCGAGGTGATGTTGACTTTTTCTTCCGCCACGAGGGTGCTGATGTCTCGCATCAAGCCAACCCTGTCCCAGGCGTCCACCTGGATTTTCACCGGATAAAGAAGGTCGCTACGGCCCCAATCCACGGGAATCAGGCGTTCCTTTTCATCCTCGTTGATAACGTTATGGCAGTCTTCGCGGTGGATGGTAACGCCGCGGCTCCGCGTTATATAGCCTATAATCTTATCGCCGGGGACGGGGTGACAGCACTGGGCGATACTGGTCATAAGGTCGCCGACCCCCAGAACCTGCACGGCGGAAGGCGCCATCTGGGCGGGGGCAACGGGTTCGGCAACCTGCTGCGATTCTTTTTCCTGCGCCGCTAGCTTTAAAACAATCTGGTGGGCGGTAATGCTGCCATTGCCCACCGCCGCAATAAAGTCGTCCAGATTATTGTAGCTAAACAGTTCCGCTATAGCCTGGCGGTCCGTCTTTATGCCAAGTCGGCGCAACTCTTTATCCAGAATCTGCTTGCCGCGCTCGATGCTCTCCGTCTTTTCACGTTTATTGAACCACTGGCGAATCTTGTTCCTCGCATGAGTAGTATGGACAAAGCCCAGGTTGGGATTAAGCCAGTCGAGGCTGGGACCCCGCGGCGCTTTCGAGGAGACAATTTCAATAATATCGCCGTTTTTCAGCTGATAGCTCAAGGACACCAGCTTGCCGTTTATCTTCGCCCCGATGCAGCGATGCCCCAGGTCCGTATGCACCCGGTAGGCGAAATCCAAAGGGGTAGAACCCTTGGGGAGATCTTTTATCTCACCGCGTGGTGTATAGACAAAAACCTGGTCGATGAAGATGTCCGTCTTTACCGACTCCAAAAACTCTTCGGCGCCGGCGAGCTCACGATGCCATTCGACAAGCTGGCGGAGCCAGCCTACCCTGTCCTCGAACTCCAGGTCTTTTTTACCGCCTTCTTTATAGCGCCAGTGCGCCGCCACGCCGTATTCAGCGATATGGTGCATTTCCGTGGTGCGTATCTGGACTTCCAGGGGAGTGGTACCGAGGCACATCACCGCCGTATGCAGCGCTTGATACCCGTTGGGCTTGGGATTAGCAATATAGTCGTCAAACGCATCGGGCATGGGGCGCCAGATGCTGTGGATAATACCGACGGCGCTATAGCATTCCGGCATGGTTTTGACGACAACCCTTAGAGCGAGCAGGTCGTAGATTTCATCAAAGTGTTTGCCCAGCGCGGTGTATTTTTCCATTTTCTGGTAGATGCTGTAAATATGCTTGGAGCGACCGAAAATATCGGCGGATATGCCCGCGCTATCCAGCTCTTTCTTTAAAACGCGGATAGCCCGGTTAAGAAATTTTTCCCGCTGTTCACGCCTGGTATCCACAAGGCGAGCAATCCGCTGGTATTCCTGCGGCTTGAGATATCTAAAGGATAGGTCCTCCAGCTGCCATTTAAGTTCCCAGATACCCAGGCGGTGCGCCAGCGGCGCATAAATCTCCAGAGTCTCCTGGGCATTTTTAAGCTGGCGGTCCCTGGGGAGGGCATCCAGTGTGCGCATATTGTGAAGTCGGTCTGCCAGCTTGATGAAGACGACGCGCAGGTCTTCCGCCATGGCTACCAGCATTTTGCGGAGGTTTTCCGCCTGCGTTACGCTCGGCACGCTGCCGGAAGCGGTCAAGGAAACCTTACCAAGCTTGGTAGTGCCGTCAACCAGCTTGGCTATTTCGGGGCCGAACTTTGCCTCGATATCTTTTATGGGCAGACCGGTGTCCTCGGGGATATCATGGAGCAGGGCAGCCGCGAGGGAACTGGTATCAAGTTGGAGTTCAGCCAGAATGAAAGCCGTCTGGAGGGGGTGCTCCATAAAAGGCTCGCCGGAAAGGCGCACCTGGCCCTGATGTTTTTCAGAGGCAAACTTATACGCCTCTTCCAGGACAGCAAGTTTTTCCGGCGAATGATATTCCCTGGCTTTTTCGAGGAGTCGATTAAATTCCATACCTGCCCGCCCACAGCGATGATTACCGAGCTTACCTCTATTTATTAATAGAACTGTCTTTTAAGTATAAACCAAATTTGCAGGGGTGTAAAACTATCTGGTAGCGTACTGGGCGGATAGGAGGGTATCGATAAAGATAATGGGTTTTTCAATTCTTTTAAAGTCCATGGGGCCGTGCACCATACCGGCGGGGACACGTACGGCGGTGGGGACATTAATGATGTGCTTTTCACACTCTTCACCGAGAGAGAACTCAACTTCGGCTTTAAATTCTTTAATATTCGAGAGGTCGGCACCGATGAAAAAATAGAATTGTTCAAAATCATGGCTGTGGGGTTCTTTGACCAGAATACCCGGTTCGGCAATATAGTGTATCCTTAAAGAGAATTCCGCACCATCAAAGTGCTGGGCGCCGTTAGCTACCACGACGGGGAAAAACCCGCCCCTTGTTAATATCGGTTCTTTCACGAAATACTTATCGTACTTGTTGTTTGCCATATCACGATATTCTCCTTTTCCATATTCAGTCTGGAGCGTCAAAATAGGGAGATTCCATTTCACCGCCAAAAAGTTTAAATAAAAAGGGCACTATTTGGGGGTGACCGTTGGATAAAGGAGGTAGTTTATCCGCTGAAAAGAAGCCGTAATCCGTTGTTTCATTACTAGTAACTGGTTTCCCCCGGGTAACTTTAACTTCAAAGATAACATGATAAAGCTGGGATTTCAGCTGACTCTTCCATATCCGTGAATCGAAAATACCCAACAGCCGCACTACTTTACCATTCAACCCGGTTTCTTCCTTAAGTTCTCTTAAAGCGGCATTAGTCAATGTTTCTCCCACTTCAACCATGCCGCCCGGCGTCCCCCACAGGCCGTTATCGAGTCGTTTTATAAGTAGTATTTGACCATTTCTAAAAACAGCGGCGTCCGCACCGAGGAGGGGACAAATATGTCCGGATATGTCATGGTACCGGCTGTAATCGTTAATGACAGACTTACCGTCCGCGATATTTATAATCCGCCGGCTCGCCGCTAACACCTTTTCATAGCGTTCGCGTTCATAGTCGTTGCGGGCGTATTGCAGACCTAAAGTTGCCACTGCCTGCAACTCATCCGCGATACAGTAAAGACTGGAGACGGCATCTTTATCTGGTTTCATGTTACCATATTTTACACTTATAATGTACCAGCGGCAACAATAATTTTTTCAGGCTATCCCTTTGCAAATATTCGGTCGATACTGTATTCTTGCTTTAAGACAAAGAATAAGGAGATCTTATTTGTACCAGGCAGCGCGGGGCACGACGGATATCCTCCCGGAAGAGCAGCCATACTGGCGCTTCGTGGAGAAAGCCATCGCCGATATAACGCGAATTTACGGATATAAACGCATCGATACCCCGATATTCGAGGATACAAGCCTTTTCCAGCGCAGCGCCGGGGAGTTCACCGATATCGTCCAGAAAGAAATGTACACCTTCGACGACCGGGGAGGGAACAGTCTTACCTTAAAACCGGAGGGAACGCCGGCGGTGTGCCGCGCTTACATCCAGCACGGCATGCACAACCTGCCCCAGCCGGTCAAGCTTTATTACGTCTCCCCTATTTTCCGCTACGATAGACCGCAGGCTGGGCGCTACCGCCAGCATTACCAGTTCGGGTGCGAGGCTATCGGGGATGATGACCCGGCTATCGACGCCGAGGTTATCGATATCGCCTGGCGGTTTTATAAGTCGCTGGGACTGGCGAACATATCATTACAATTAAACAGCATCGGCTGCAAGGAGTGCCGTCCGGCATACCTTAACATCCTCAAGAAATATTATAATAAGCACGCAAATAATTTATGCGCCGACTGTAAAACGAGGCTGGAGAAAAATCCCCTGCGCCTGCTGGACTGCAAGCAGGCGTCCTGTCAGAACATCGCGGAGAAAGCCCCCCAAAGCACCGATAAACTTTGCCCCGCCTGCTCCGCCCATTTTGACCAATTGCAGAAATACCTGGGTCTGCTGGAGATTCCTTTCATAATCAACCACCGGCTGGTGCGCGGTCTGGACTATTACACCCGCACCGTCTTTGAAATCCAGCCGGAGGACGAGGGGGGCCAGAGCACTCTAGGAGGCGGGGGAAGGTTCGACGGGCTTATCGAGGAGCTGGGGGGCAAACCAACGCCGGCGGCGGGTTTTGCGGCTGGCATAGAGAGAATTATCCTGAACCTCAAGAAACAAAATATCAGCGTTCCCATGGCGCCCGCCCTGCAGGTATTTATCGCTTGCCTGGGCGAAAAAGCCCGGGATGAAGCGATAAAGCTTGCCGCAGGCCTCCGCAAGAATGGAATCAGTGTTGTATCAGCTACGGGCGATAAAAGCCTTAAAGCCCAGTTGAGACAGGCAAATACGCTGGGGGCGCGTTACACGGCGATAATCGGGGAGGAGGAGGTAAAAGCGGGGACGGTAACGCTGCGGGACATGGCGGAGGGGGGACAGGAGAGCGTAGACGTTAAAGACATGACGGGGCGACTTGCCTCCTCGCAGTGACAAGGGGGTCCGAGCTATCCTTCTTTAAGTCAGCACGTTACATTATGTTAGAGAACGGCATTTCCTGCAAAACGGACGAACTTAATATTAATTATGTAAAACAACCTTTTCAGGGGTTGACAAATGTACATATTGTGCTATAGTTGATATGAAGTGTACCTTGCAAAAGGTACGCGCATACGCTATTTGTTTTAAGGAGGTGATGCGATGTAATCAGCCCGCAAAGGGAACAGAGCCATGATGCTCTGACTGATGCTTCTAAGCTAGAGTATCTCTGCAAACAAGAAAGAAAAAAGACTTAGAGGCATGCCTGTTTGCAGGGGTATGGAATATTCAGATAAGAATCAAGCAAATAACTAAGGAGAAAATTAAAAGTCGATGAAAAAAATAATCAGAAAGTTCTGGGGAGTTGGAATAGTATTAATCTTACTCTCCACACTGTTTGTAGGGGCCATTCCGCAGGCCGCAGGCGGGAACTTCGCTCTTACCAACTCGTTTGCGCAGCCGGGCATTTTCCCGACCGACACGACCCTGGCACCAGCGGCTGGCTTCGGCGTTCTGGATGTAGCCCAGTCCGGCTCAACCATCTATATCACGGGCGATGCAGCCGGCGTCGAATACCTCTACAAGTCAGCGGACGGCGGTGTTACCTGGACCCAGACTGCCAGAGGCGCAGTTGGATTCAACCGCGGTCTGCCGTGTGACGCTGTAGTCGGCGGCGGCGGTTCTACCTGGGGCCTGGTAGCCGTTGCTCCGGACGACCCCAATATTGTGGTAGTCGTCAACACAGAGAACCTGACGGTTGGCGATGGCGTGTGGCTATCCACCACGGGCGGCGCGTTATTCCAAAACCTGCCCGGCATCACATCCAATATCACCACTGTTGCCATCTCACCGTTAATGGGACCCTTCCGCTATATTATCGTGGGCGGCAGCCAGAATGCTTCCGCTCCTAACAGCAACCTCGGTTACCTGGTGCAATGGACAATGGGTTCCCTGACGCCCGCCTGGGCAGCGCCAACCAACTTCGGGTTACTGGGAGCTGAAGGAGTCCACGCCCTGGCATATTCGCCTAACTTCCTTGCCGACCAGTGCTTACTGGTGGTTACCGAGAATGTAGGTCAATCGGCATTTCCCACGACTGATGGAAATATAGCACTCCGCGTCTACAGGTACGATATTGCCGATTGGGACCATAATGTAGATGCCACCTTCCCGAGGTATCTAGTCCGCTCTACCGATAACCAACTGGTAATGGGTAGTGCCGACATAGTACTCGATGCCAACTTCTACATGGGCGATGAAGCCTCACAGATAGGCTTTATCGGCGCGAATATAACCGGCAACGTTACCGCGGCCGGAGAGCAGCTCGGCGGTGTATTCCGCGTCGCGGCTGGCCCCATTGTCGCCGGTAACGTCACACTTACCAATATCGACGCCGGCAATCCTATCAACAGCGTCGCCTGGGACGGCACGAACCTTATGGCAGCCGTACAGGGTGTGAATGCTGCGGGCCTGGTTGTGCGGCGTTCGGCAACAGCCCTGTCGCCATTCCCGCTGTTCCTGACGAACACAGGACTCAAGACCCCGGGCACCGGCAACGCCACGCTGGTACTCTTTAACGCCAGCAGCGGAGTCGGCCTGGCTTTCTCACGGGGCCAGAACAGCGCTATCTGCCGCACGACCGACTACGGAAAGTCGTTCAACGGCTATGCGCTGTCCAACAGCAACTTTGCCACAATTCATAGTATATGGACCAGCGCTGACGCCGCGACCAAGTATGTTACCGTAGGCGACGGCGTGGGCGCGGACTTGAACGTCTGGCGCCAGTCCGGCTTCACCTGGGAGCGTGTAGCCATCCTGGCTGGAGCTACCGCCCAAACCTGGATAGTAGAAGCCGATGCGGAAAATTCGGCGTCGGTTTACATTGCTCGCATGGGCGCAACAACGATGTACAAATCGACCGATTCCGGCAATACCGTATGGTCGATACGCACCTGCCCCAATAACATCCAGGACATCGTCGTCCAGAATGCCGACACAATATATGTCGGAGTTGCCGGACAACCCTGGATCCGCAAGGCAACAGGCACGCTGACGACATGGAGCCTACCGATGGCAGTCGGTTTCGCGGCGGGCGGAGGCAACGTCTTTAGCGTTACACTCCTCGCCGACGATACATTACTGGTCGGAGGCACAACCGGCGGCGTAGCCTATACGACAGACGGAGGCGCCACCTGGGCGTCGCTGCCCAATATCGGCGGCAACGTGGTGCTTGCAGCCAGTGGATTGGCAACCGGGGACAGTGTCTATTCCGTCGGTGACGCTCTTGTCGCAGGCTTCAACTTCTTAGGACGCTGGACATTCGGCGTCAACACGGTAGTCTGGACCGGCGGTCAACCAATAGCGGCCGGCGGCGTGAAAGGCGTAGCGCTTTCCAACGGCGTGCTGTACGTCTTTGACAGCGCCGCAGCCGGTACCAATGCAGGCATGATGTACAGAATACTCCGACCCACGGTAGACTTCACCAACAACCTCACGACCGGCACCCAGGATATTATTCCACCCTTTGCAGTAGCAGTTCTCGCACACGCATCCGCGACAGATGTCAACATACTGCATGCCACCGCGGCGGGTACAACCTCATCAATATGGGTGCTAGGCCAAGGCGCAATCGACAGCCTTGACAACTATGTTGACTATCTTACGTCTCCCAGCAATGCTCCTGCACCGGTGTATCCGCTGGTAGGCAATAAGATTTCAATCAACAGCATCAACGGCGCGGTTGCCGGGTTCGTCTTCAAGTGGACCTCCCCGCCTGTAGTCGTAATCCCCGGACCTCAACTCTACAACTACAACCTCGAGGTCTATCTCGATGAAGCCGGGCTGGTTCCCATAGCCGGCCTCCCTGGTCTTGCCCAGCTTGCCGCTGCTTCACCGGCACCTGATATTTCAGTTGCTTCCGGCGTTATTAACGGCGGCGCTCCTGCCACCGGTTTAACCGGAGCGGCTGGTATAGCTGTTCCCGGCGAGACCTACTACTGGAGAGTCAGGGTAGACCTTGGCGCCCCGGTGGAGAGCTACTGGTCACCGATGCAGACCTTCACGATCGAGCAGCTGGTGGCAGTAGTACCCATCATCTCCTCACCGGAGAACGGTACATCAGTTAGCACGGCTACCCCGGCCTTCTCCTGGAGCCCGATTGCCGGAGCCACGAGCTACTCCTTCGAGCTATACGACACTGCGGACGTGGATAACAACGATCCTATTTACTCGGTTATCACCACATCCGCAGGCGCGCAGGTACCTACTCCTCTAACCCGCGGCGGTCAGTACTTCTGGAGAGTAAAGGCTCTAGCTCCTGCTGAAGGCGAATGGTCAACTTTGGCCAACTTCATCGTGGCTGAAATACCGGCGGAACAAGTACCGCCAGTAATCATCACCACGGCTCCTCAACCCACCATCAATGTCACAGTGCCGCCAGCTCCTCAAGCCACCACCACTGTGGTGACGGTACCCCCGGCTGTAACAGAGGAAGTCAATCCTACTTACATCTGGGCTATCATCATCATCGGCGCGGTATTGGTGATTGCGGTGATTGTCCTGATTGTCAGAACAAGACGTTCAGTCTAAGACTGACCTGACGGACGGCCTTCTTAGGAAGGACGAGAGCCCCGACAAAATGTCGGGGCTCTCTTTTTTATCGCAAAATCTCCCCCGTATCAATCCCGTATCAAGTACGGAACAAGCTCTTTACGAAAGGGAGAAATTGGGAAGGGGAAGAAGGGGCGGATAAAGAGACTTGAGGCTTTTTCAAGTCACGGTGCCAGGACCTGGACGGGGATAACCTCGCCGCTTGCCAAGGAGTTTTTACCTTCCGGGACGCAGATGAGGCAGTTAGCGGCGGCGATAGCCTGCAAACGGCTCCTGTTTTTATAAAGCCGGACGCTGTAATTCCCATTAGCATCACGGGAGAGCACGGCGTCTTTAAATTCGGTCCAGGCGGGGTGACGGCCTGAAACGTTTTCCACGAGCCTGGCGGAAACGGTCGGCAGGGGGTGACCGATATCGCCGCCCATACGCAGAATACCCGGCAGGGCAAGCTGGAGGAAAGCCATTTCGTTACTGGCGGGGCCGCCGGGGAGGCAATAGACGGGCTTACCTTCCCAGATACCGAAGGCGATACCCTTGCCGGGGCCCATACGCACATGATGGAATACCTCGCGCCAGCCGAGTTTATCAAGCACACCGATAACGAGGTCGCGCTCGCTGCCCCAGGCACCCCCGCTGGTGAGGATTACATCAGCATCCCGGATATGTCCGGTTAGTTCGCTTCTGATAGCGGCTTCATTATCATTAGCAATCGAAGAAACACAGGATATGCCGAAAGAAGCGAGCCAGGCTTCCATAGTAACCAGATTGCTGGCATAAAGCTGGCCGGGGTGAAGGTCTGAACCGGGGGCGACGACTTCATCACCGACGCCGATAACGGCTATTCTGGGGCGGCGGTAAACGCTGACGCGATTGATACCCGCCGCGGCCGCCAGCCCTAAATAGCCCGGTAAAAGCTTCTCCCCCATTTTTACGATTATATCGCCTTTTTTCACTTCTCCGCCGGCAATCAGCACGTTGCGGCCCTTTGCCGCGTCGGCCTTTATTAACACCTCGGCGGGAGAAACTTCCTCGCAGAGTTCTTCCGATACCACCGCATCGGCGCCTCCGGGTATCGGTGCGCCGGAGCAGACTTTAATGGTACTGCCCCGCTTGACTTCCCCTTCGTATTTGCCTCCGGCATACACAGAACCGATGATGTTTAAACGCACAGGATGCCGCACCGAGGCTTTTGCCACATCCGCGGAGACAACAGCGTAGCCGTCTTTGAGCGTTACATCAGAGGAAGGATAACTCACGTCCGCTACGATATCCGCCGCGGCAACACGGCCGACGCTTAAAGCCAGGGGCATTTCCTCGACGCCAACGGTCTTTACATTCGAGCTGATGAGCTCAAAGGCTTCCCGATAGCCGACGTAGCCGGTACCTTCATCAATTTCGTTGGTCTCTTTTTCCATGTCTGACATTTTACACCATTTTCCCAGATTCAAGTATATACTCCATACATAATTTTATTCAAATTACTCGGAATAATACGGGGTATTGACTTTAATATTTTTAAAGAGTAAAATTCGCCATGTGTCAAATGAACATAACACACGTTCTTTATATCTCGTAGCATCCATTACACTCATCACTATTATCCTTCTGCTGAATTTTATCTTTATTAAACCCTATCCGGCGCTATCCGCCACTCCCGAGGCCGTAAGATGGACGAAGGTGAACATATCCACCGAGGGGACGGCGGGGGGCTGGGCGCTGGCAAACGGCTCCGATATCCAGCACCTGACCGCAGCAGCCGACGGCACTCTATATGCCTACGGCAAAGGACTTACCTATACTCTTTATAAGTCTACCGACATGGGCGCGAGCTGGTCTTACATCGGCAACGTGCAGGGCGCTTTATCAGACATCGCCGTTTCACCTTACGATACCAACACCATTTACTACGCTACTGCATCGGCAGTGTACCGGTCTATCGACGGCGGCCAGAGTTTTTTACCCCTACCGGCGAGTCCCGGCGGTTCCGGAGCCGGTAATATCACCATAACGTCCATCGCCGTGACCTGGCTGAACAGTAATATTATCGCGGTGAGTACCCGGGACGCGGACAACGCCGAGTATGGCGGGGCATACATTTTAAACGAGGGAGATATTATTCCCGGCTGGGCGGACAGCGGTATCGGCAGCTACGATGTCTACACGCTGGCTTTCTCCCCCAATTACATCGCGGACCGGCAAATCACGGCCGTGGCGACCGATGAGACAGACACATTCGTCTTTAATAAAATCGGCAATGCGGACTGGAATGCCTTTTTCGGCGCAGCCAGACTGAACAAGGATAATTCCGGCATTCCCACCGCTGTTGCCGTTGCCGATGGAGCAGTCATTGCATTGCCGCAGGACTATGCAGCGGCCAGCAACAGCTTTTTCTTCGTGGGCATAGACGCGGGCACGGGGGACGGCGATGTTTATAAAATAAACTGCATCGACGCCCCCGGAGAGTCGATGGCTACCGACCTGAATTGCGGCAGCGCTTACGGCGAGATTAATACCGATATTGCCGGACTGTCAGTATATTGCGACGGGCAGTATGCCATCCTGCTGGCCGGCGCCGCTAACAGCTGCCATGTCTATGCCAGCACGGATGGCGGTAGCATCTGGGGGAAGAGCAAGAAGGAGCCTACAGGAGGTTCAGATACCGGCATATTGTTGGCGCCCGATTTCTTGACTACCGGCATGATATATGCCGATACCAGCGGCGTCGGCAGCGCTTTATCTGTCAGCCGGGACATGGGGCAAAGCTGGAACCAAATCAGCCTGATAGATACCGCCATCACCGGTATAGTCGACTTTACACCATCGCCCTACGCAAGTCTAAGTACGATATTCATGATTACCTCCGGCGGGGACCACAATCTCTGGCGTAGCACCGATGACGGCACCAGCTGGGAGAGGATTTTATCCAGCGATTCTGCCGGGATTGACAACCTGACTCTAGTCGGTCTTCCTCCGCAATACGGAAGCGGCAGTCAGACGGTATTTTCCGCCGGGGAAAGCAACGGAAATCCAGCCGTCTGGGAATCTAAAGATAACGGACAGACCTTCCAATACCGGTTCACCCGCGAACCCGGCACCGGGATAGCCTTTTCAATAGATGTCTGGGCAATTACCGATGAAAGCACCTTTTACGCGGGCAGCTATAACGGGTCACAGGGTAAAATTTACCGGACAACCAACGGCGGCTATACCTATTCCGAAGGCACTCCGGTGGGCGCTTTTCCAATATATTCGCTAGCCGTTTCTCCCGACTTTGAAAAGGACGGTACCATCCTCCTGGGAAACAGCAATGGCTGGGTCTATTATTCCAGCGATAACGGCTCTTTATTTCAACCGCTGCCTTTTGATGCCACCGCGGCGCCACTCACCGGCTCTATTTCAATAGCTTTCGACCCCGAATTCGATACCAACCACACCGTTTACGCCGCCAGCGATACTGCCGGCAGCGGCCTTTACCGTTTCATTACAGGCAACAGCGAAGAGTGGGAGAATATCGATAATACCCTGCCGGCGGGGGCGTTGATTAACCGTCTGGCTGTCTCCGAAAAGGGCGTCTTGTATGCCGTAAGTGCAAACCCCGACGACGGCATGGAACGCTGCCTCAACCCAACATACGGGTCGGTATTTGAAACGGTAACCCTCGGCTTGAGCAGCGGTGCTACACTATCCGGCTTATAGCAGAGCAACGCTGGATTGTGGTCGATAGATAACGCCAATTGCAGATTGATGACCTACCGGGACACCATGACATCACCCGCCACGCAGGTTTTACCGGATAACGGTACATCAGGCATCGGGAGTCTGGTCGACCACACCGTTAGAAACATAGATATCGACTGGGAAACGATGGAGGGAGCCACGAATTACGAATGGCAGTGCAGCTACAGCACGGATTTCTCCAACATACCCGCCGGTTTCAATGGAACAATATCGGTGAGTCATATCCGCCTGCCGACTCTCGAACCCGCTACTACCTATTACTGGAGAGTGCGGGCCTGCGCCCCGGTACATAGCCCCTGGTCGCCGAAATGGTCGCTTACCACCAGTATGGATACCGAAGGGGTCAACCTCAAACCGGAAACGCCGACAGCCGGAGCCGAAAGCGTAAGCATCAAGCCGGTTTTTCAGTGGACGGCGGTAATCGGGGCGGAGGCGTATGAGTTACTGGTAGCCACCGACGCTTATTTTACCCATCCGGTCATCGTGAAGATAAACGAGTATTCTCTGAATACCAATGCCTGGCAATGCGATGTGAGCCTGGACTATGAAACAACCTATTACTGGAAAGTAAGGGCGACCTCCTCCAGCACCTACAGCACCTGGAGCTCCGCCAGCGTCTTCACGACGGAGAAAGCACCGGCAACGGATGAAAGCCCTCCTGCCGAAGAGCCGGAGATAACCACGCCAATCGAGGACTCTTTAATGGCATTGACGCCACCGAAAAATATAAATTTGCTGCCCTCATCATCGCCTTCGGAGCAGATAATAATTATCCCCCAGGCCACGCCTGTGCCGACGACAATAATCAACCAGCTGCCGGAAATGCCCGCATGGCTGATTTACCTTATCGGGGGGTTGTTCGGGATAGTGTTCCTGGCGCTGCTGATAGTCCTGGTAATCGTACTTAAAATAAAGCGGTTTTAGCCTGCTGGGCCGCAATCATAATTTTGATTAATCGTTATACTAAAAAAGAACCTCCCTTTTTTACAGGTCCCGTTTCCTGTAAAAATCAGGGAGGACTTTCCAAACATCATGGCTCTGTTATATTTATTTATCATAACTTATTTTTCATTTACTTGGCGATTAATTTCTCTATGCTCGTCCGGATAATGTAAGTGAAATATGCCGACCAGGCGATCGATATAATTGCCGACCCGATGATGAATATCACAATGGCCGCTTTAAGCAAGTCCGCCCAGGGACCCGAGGGAACCAGTCCGGTCAGCCAAAGCGCCGCGAAAATGGCCAGCACGGTCAGGAGAGCAGTCACGATAAGAGGTACGATGATACGTAGAGACTTCACTTGTTTTCACCTCCTTTCAACTAAGGCCGACATTTCATAACCATTGTGCCAGGGGCGCGAATTTACTTGGTTGCCGGAGCTTGTTTTTTCGCGCGGAGGGCTTTTGCTTCACGCAGGGTATGGACTATACCACCGATATTCACATACCACACGAACGCTGCCGGGAAGAGAATTACTGGGATTGCCACTACCAGAGCTACTACGATCTGCCATTCCATTTTATTTACCTCCTGTTTTTTATTTCATCCTTGTCACGGGCGCGAACCTACTTGGCTGCCGGAACTGCTTTTTTCGCGCGGAGGGCTTTTGCTTCGCGTACGGCATGGACTATGCCACCGATATTCACATACCACACGAACGCTGCCGGGAAGAGAATCACTGGGATTGCTACTACCAGAGCTACTACGATCTGCCATTCCATTTTATTTACCTCCTGTTTTTTATTTCACTTTCATTTTAGCAACTGCAGGCTTTTATCTACTTCCGCCTGGATACTTAATCGCTGCCGATTAAAACACTTAATTTATAAGCAGCCATAATTCAAATTAATACTTACTAATGACGATAACTATAAGTAGAACTACCTATCACAGGCTATAAATTTGACTCTGAATTGAAAAAAGCATTACACTTTTTTAAGAATAACGTTCAGGGAGGTTCATATGCCGCTGGTAACTATAAAAATCATCGAAGGCAGGACTATCGAACAGAAGCGGGGCATGGCGAAAGACGTGACCGATGCGATAGTGAAAAACGTCGGCTGCCCGACCGCCGCCGTGCAAATCGATATCATAGAGCTCAAGGCGGAAAACGTCGCCCAGGGCGGCAAGCTTTTTTCCGACGGTCAGTAGGAGGATAATTTGAAAGTCTTGGGTATCATGGGCAGCCCGCGTATCACGGGCAACTCCGATTTGCTCCTCGATGAGGCTCTGAAAGGGGCGCAAAGCAAGGGGGCGGTGGTAGAAAAAATAATCCTGGACAAGCTAAGGATTACGCCCTGTAAAGAGCTCTACACCTGCCTCAAGGACGGGCAATGCCCTCTTAAAGACGATATGACCGGTATTTACCCTAAAATACTCGCCGCCGATGCCATCATCATTGCGTCCCCGATATTTTTCTACACCGTGAGTGCCCAGTTGATGGCATTTATCAGCCGGTGCCAGGCATTCTGGTCGAGGAAATACGTCCTGAAAAACCTGGATATCCCGGTGAAAAGGGGCGCGTTTATCTGCGTTGGGGCGACGAAGGGAATCAGATTATTCGAGGGACCGAAGCTGACGATGAAATACTTCTTCCAGGCAATCAACGCCGAATACAAAGAGGAACTATTAATAAGAGGCGTCGACAAGAAAGGGGAAATCAAAGACCACCCCGACTACCTCGTCAACGCCTACGAACTCGGTAAGAAGCTGGTCTCCAGCTAGTCGGACTTGCGTTCTCCCTTGACGCTGATAGTGATATCTTTAAAGGGGACGACGTTGCCGCTGGCGAGAATCGCCTGCTTGGCCATGTGCACCAGTCCGGAACAACAGGGCACTTCCATGTGCAGCACTGTCAGGCTTTTTATACCTGACTCCTTTAAAACGGCGTTAAGTTTTTCCTGATGCGCCTGGAAATTATCCAGCTTGGGGCAGGCTACGAGTAAAGCTGTGTTATCCCCGAGGAAGTCCTGATGGAAACCGGTGTAAGCGAAAGGAACGCAGTCGGCCGCCAGCACTAAATCAGCGTTTTTCAGGAAGGAAGCCGTGGGCGGGACAAGCGTTAGCTGTACGGGCCAGTGACTCAATCTCGACTTACTTACAGCCGCGGTGATAACCGCCGCCGGACATACCAACTGGTCCTGGTTTTCCAACTGCTTCCCACCGGTAAAAGGACAGCCCAAAGGTATATTATCTTTTACCTTCTCCGACTGTAAATGCTTCTCGACGGCTGCTTCGTCAAAGCCTTCAGCTTCTCTTTCCTCAATGCCGATAGCGCCCTGGGGACAGTTAAGGCAATTGCCCAGGCCGTCACAGTATTTTTCACTAATGAGCTTTGCCTTGCCGTCGATTATTTTCAAAGCGCCTTCGGCGCAGGAGATAATGCATTCGCCGCAGCCGTTGCACTTTTCTTCATCTATTTTAACGATTTTTCTAGTTGTCTTTACGTTCATTAATAACTCCCTTAGATTTCGGAACTCGAAATTCGGGCCAGGGCTTCATGCATAATCCTGACATGCTGCAGGACTGTACACAGTAAATGCACCTTTTATTATTGCTTTTCACTTTCTTAGACGCTCCGGCTTTATCCTTACTTATTTTTGTATTCATGGTTACCTCTGTAAAAAATCTAAACTTCTCCCCTGAGCGCCTTCCACCTTTCCTCACCGAGGCACTGTTTTGCCGAGGGGCACCACTCGATACAAGAAGGCGTTTGCTCTTTATAAACGTACTCGCCGCAATTTTTACATTTAATCCTTTGTTCGTCAGAGAACATTTCCACCTCGGCGCCGCATTTGGGGCATTTATACATGGCAGCCCGAAGGTTCCTGATGTCCTGACCGGGGCATTTAGTATTCATAACTACTTATTCCTCCCCCCTTATGCTGAAATAATTATACAGGCAAACAAAGAACCGACTCTATGACATAAGTCACAAAGTTGATCTGCTTGGTACTGACGGTGAAAAGAACAGAAAGTCGATTTATTCGTAGAGCTTGCGCACAATGAGACGAAAAGCAGCGTCTTCAAACATATCGGAGTTATCGCTGAAAATATCGATGCTGCCGATGGGACTGCGCTTCATAAGGGGGGTAATAGAGGGGTCTTTAATTTTATCAAGAATAGCCGTCTTGAATTTATCACCATTGATTATCTTGAATGGGCGACCCCAGAACGGCGACACTTCCGTTGGCAGGTAATCGGTAATCCCAAGAGCATTGTGCATTTCCGCCAATATTTTATACGCGACCGAGAGGTGTTTTTCCCGCTCCTGCCAGGATTTAGCATTCAATATTTCTGTTAAAACAGGCCCCAGATTTTTAGCAGATTTCAGCAGGGAAAAAGCCTTACCGAACCACTTGGCATAAGGGGGATACTCCTTCTCCATTAAGAAAGCCAGCCGCATAATATCGCTGGCCAGTCTAGAAGTAATAATGGCAGAGCCGTTTTCATCGCCCGCTATGCCGGCCCGACCCATCAAGTGCTCTTCCTGACCGATTCTAGCCCAGACCGATGCAAGTATAAAGAGCCAGATATCATACGGATACCAGGAAAAGCGTTCTCGGATTGCGTCCAGTCCCAAGTCATCATGGAAAACCTTGCCAGCATAGACGGAACGCAATTTATGCTGCGGTAGTGTCAGCCAGTCGATAGTTCCCAACTCCTTATCAATTTCAATCCCCAGGTAATCAGCGAAAAAACCGGCAATTGTAAATATTTCCACACGGTGATTGACAGCTCCCGCAGTACCGGGGCGCATAATTTGAGTACCGTTGTCTTCCGGGTCAGGCTCCGAGAAATTAGTAGAGTATCCACGATATACCACCGGAAGCTTACGGCTAAGGACATTCCGTATTGAATCTCTTTTAGAAGCAAAGTCATCTAGATCCAGGAACAGCATCACCCGCGGGCCCCAGTTATGATCGACGGACATTTCGGTATCGAAGCCCAGCACTTCGGACCCGCTGCCGATGAGAGCAGCGGAGTATTTCAAATCCGGAAAGCCGGCTTCCAAGATGGGTTTTACTTCATCACGAAAAAATCCCTCAGCCAGTATCAAGCCCGGTATAAAGGGAGGTCGTTTTGGCTGGTCGTTCATTATCTGTAATAAGCCTTTTCAATTCAATTTCCACATAGAACTCCATGATTATAGCATATTCCACAGTTTGACTTATCGGCGTAATTGGTGCTATATAGAAATAGCGTCCGCAAAGCACAATTATCAGTCTATATCCGGAGGAAATCAGATGAAAATCACCATGATAGAGTGCATTCCCGTTTCCCTGAAATTCGCCAAGCCGGTGGTAATGTCCGGCGGGGCGGAAGCCGCGTCCCACAGCGTTATCGTGAAAATACACACAGATGAAGGCATCACGGGCATCGGCGAGAGCGGTGGCACTTCTCTATGGTACATGGGCGAGAGCCAGGACTCGATTATGTCAAATATTACCAATATATTCGCGCCGCAGATACTGCTCGGGGAAGACCCTTTCAACATCGAGAAAATCGTGGCGAGGATGGATAAAGCCGCCCGCGCCAATAACCAGTCGAAAGCGGTCGTAGATTACGCGCTGCACGACCTGATGGGCAAGGCGTTGGGTGTGCCGGTCTACAAGCTGCTCGGCGGGCTGTCCAATCCCAGGATAGCGCTGGCTTTCGTGATGTCCTCCGGCACGGCGGCAGAGGTGGGAGTGGAAGGCAAGAAACTGGTGAAAGCCGGATTTAAGGGTCTGAAGCTGAAAGTAGGCGCTCGCACGCCGGACGAAGACATCGAGCTGGTGGCGGCTTTAAGGGAGGCGGTGGGCAACAAGATAAAGATAATGATCGACGCCAACGGCGGGTGGCTTTACCACCAGGCGCTTTACGTACTGCAAAGAGTGGCAAAATACAATGTATATGTAGCGGAGCAGCCGGTGCCGTGGTGGGATATCGACGGGCTGGCGAGACTGCGACGCAAGGTGGATGTGCCGGTCTTTCCCGACGAGTCCGCCGCCGAGCTCAACGACCTGATTAAAATCATCGAAAAGGAAGCGGCGGACGGACTATTCCTCAAGGTGCCTAAAGCCGGCGGGATATTGAAATCAAGGAAATGGGTGGCGATAGCGCAGGCGGCTAATTTGCCGGTAATGTGCGGCTGTATGATAGACTCCGGCATCGGGGCGGCATCAACGGCGCACTTTTTAGCGGCGACGGAGTGGATGGGGAAAATTGAGCAGGAAGCCATCGGGCCGCTGAACCTCTACAATATCCCGGACACGGTCAGCACGCCGCTCAAAGACGACCTCGCAGTGAAAGTGCCGCGCTACGAGAACGGTTTTCTCTATCCGCCGGAGGGGGTCGGCATGGGGGTGGAACTGAACGAAGACGCCGTGAAGAAGCTCGCCACGCCCGGTAAAAGTCCGACGATAGTAGGAAAGTAAGGGTTAGGTTATAAATGAGTAAAGCAACGGAAGCCACAGCTATCGAAAGAATAGTCGCCAATATTCTGGATACGAGATTTGAAAGCTTCGATAAAGACACGCTGGAAGCCACTAAATACCGCATCATCGATACGCTGGGCTGTTTGATAGGCGGCTCGACCGACACGGGGAACACAGAACTGGCGAATCTGCTTCGGGAAAACGGGAGCAAAAAAGAAGCCACGATTCTGGTGCACGGGGGCAAGGTGCCGGCGGGCGAAGCGGCGCTAATTAACTGCGCCATGGCGCGCTCTTTCGACTTCGAGCCCGTGAGCCCGCTGGTGGACGGGGTAAGCTGTCCGGGGCATATCAGCGGTACGACAGTACCTACGGCGGTGAGTATGGCCGAGGCGACCAACGCCAGCGGCAAGGAAATGATAACCGCCCTGCTCATCGGCGATGATATTGCCTCGCGGATGCTGGCGGCATCCGGCTTCGGTTTTTCTTTAGGCTGGGACGGCACCGGCACGGTCAATGCCTTCGGGTCGGCGGCGATTGCGGGGCGGCTTTTGGGCTTGAATAAAACACAACTAAGGAACGCCATGGGTATCGTGCTCAATCAAATCGGTAGCACCTTCCAGATAATCTGGGACGGCACGATAGCTTTCAAGCTGCCGCAGGGGCTTTCGGGACGGGCGGGAATATTTTCCGCCCAGCTGGCTAAAGCGGGCTGGACGGGACCGGAGGACGCTCTTCTAAGCAAATTCGGGTACTATAAAATGTTTACCGAGGGCTGCCAGAAGCCGCAGGCGCTGACCGATAACCTCGGCAGGAACTATTATTATGACGGCACGATAAAGCCATACCCGTGCTGCCGCATCCCCCACGCCGCTATCGACTGCGCGCTGGCGCTGGTAAAAAAAGACGGCATTAAAGCGGATGATGTTGATTCAGTCAATCTTGACCTGGCACAGGGGGGCATCGACCATATCTGCGGGAGCCCTTTTAAAATAGGGGCTTTCCCGCACGGCAACGCGGCTTTCAGCTACGAATATGTGACGGCGACGGCATTTCTCTTCGGCAGCGTGAAGCCGGAGCACTTTACCGAGCAAGCGATAAAAAATCCGCAGGTAGCCGACTTCATCAAGAAAATAAAGCTAACATCGGTGAAAGACGTGGAATTTGAGAAAGCGAGGGTGACGGTAACTCTTAAAGACGGGCGGAAGCTCACCGAAACCGTCACTAAAGTAAAGGGCGACCCACAAAGCAACCCGATGACCCACGAGGATATAGTAGCCAAGTTCTGGACAAACGTGTATTTTTCCGGAAAAATCAGCAAAAAGAAAGCCGCGGAACTGCTGGAAAAGCTGCTGAACCTGGAAAAAGTGGACAGCGTCAGGAAGCTGATACCGCTTTTAGTCGC
>MGMT01000004.1:22700-34483 GCA_001796525.1 Chloroflexi bacterium RBG_13_51_52
GCCATCATGACAGAGGCGAACTCTGCCCCGGGGCTCTCTCTCTTTTCCACAACTTTAAAGCCGAACATATCGGCATAGGATTTGGCGGCTTTATCTACGTCCTTGACGACTACAGCAATATGGTCGATTTTCTTTAACATGCTTTCCTCCTCAATAAATACTAAAACGGGAAAATAGCCGGTAAATCGTGGGCTTTGTCTTTTGTTAGCGTCGAAGGCATGGTCTCCACGAGCTCTTCCGGCGTCCAGCGTCCGTCCTTCCAGAGCACTTGCTCCACGGGCGGCGGGTCGATGTAAATGCCGATATGCCCGTGCCAGACCTCGAAGACGCAGCCGTTAACATTATCGGCTTTTTCACTGGCTAAATACACGACCAGTCCGGCGACATCTTCCGGCTGGTTAAGCTCCAGCATCTGCCTCAAGCGCCTTTCGGCGAGCTCGGCGCCCCACATCTTGACCCACGCCTCTTTAAGTCCCTTGTCCTGTACCATCTCGATAAAGCCCCGGGTGCCGGCGACCGGGCGGATTACGTTACAGGTGACACCGTAGCGCTGCATATCCCGCGCCACCGTACGCGTGAGACCGACGATGCCCTCTTTAGCGGCGCCGTAATTAGCCTGCCCCATGTTGCCCAGTCCGGCGTGGGAGGAGGTGTTGATAATGCGTCCGTAGTTCTGCTGGCGCATCACCCGGCAGGCGGCGCGGGTGCAATAGAAAGTACCGCTTAGATTTGTCTTGATAACAGAGTCCCACTCATCATCGGAGGTGTTGTATATCATGCGGTCGCGGTTGAAACCGGCATTGTTCACCAGGATATCGAGTCGGCCGAAGCTGTCGACGGCGGTCTTGATAATGCTTTCCGCGCCATCGACGACCGCTACGCTGGCGTAGCTGGGGACAGCCTGTCCGCCGGCATTTTTTATCTCGGCGACCACGTCATCGGCGGGGCCGCGGGAGTCACCGGAGCCGTCGGTAGCGGTGCCTAAATCATTAACCACGACTTTAGCGCCCTGCGCCGCCAGCGCGATAGCCTCGGCGCGTCCCAGTCCTTTGCCGGCGCCCGTAACGACCGCCACTTTCCCCTTCAATAACTCACCCATAGCTGCCTCCTTGTGCTTCAACCTATGACTTTTTTATCTTTCAAAGCGGTAATATCATCCCAGGTATAATCGAGGATTTCCGTGAGGATTTCCTCCGTGTGCTGGCCGTATTCCGGGGCGGTGCGGCGCACGGTGGTGGGGGTCTTGCTGAACTGCCACGGGGGCATGATTACCTTAAGTTTTCTCCCGACCGGGTGGTCGATTTCCCTAAAATAAGTATCCGCCCAGGGAGTGGGGTCGGCAGCCACCTCGGCGGGGGTCTTGACGGTGGTCCAGATAGCATTTTCTTTGGCCAGTCTTTCCGCCCATTCCTTTTGCGTTTTAGACTTGAAGACTTTATCGAGGATGGAGATAAGCTCTTTATTATTTTCCATCCGCTTTTCATGGGTGGCGTACTTGGGGTCGGTCTCCAGTTTGCCTAACTCCAAAGCGTTACAGATACCCGCCCAGTAGCGGTCTCCCTGGATGCAGGCAAGCTGTATCCATCTGCCGTCGGCGCACTCGTAGCTGTTAAAGATGGGATTGCTCTGGTTGGTACGCGAGATGCGCCCGTACTCCATTCCGGTTGCCAGCACCGAGGAAAGGACGATGCCCATCGACCATATCCCCCCGCCCACTAAAGACACGCAGACCTCCTGTCCCTCGCCGGTGCGTTCGCGGTGGAATAAAGCCATCATGATAGCGCAGGCGGCGTACATACCGGTGGTGTTATCGCCGAAACCCGGCACCTGGAAGGGCAAAGGCGTGCCCGGCTCGCCCAGCGAAGCCATGACGCCGCTGCGCGCCCAGTAGCCAACGAAGTCGTAAGCGCCGACGTCTTTCTCCGGCCCGTGAAGCCCATAGCCGGAGAGATGGGTATAGATGATGCGCGGATTCAGTTTAGAGATGTCTTTGTATTCCAGTCCCAAGTCTTTCAGAGCGTGGGGACGGAAATTACAGACGAAAACGTCCGATTTTTCCACCAGTTTATATAAAATATCGCGTCCCTCTTTTTTCTTGAGGTCCAGCGTGATGCCTTTTTTATTCAGGTTATAGAACTCGAGGACGTAGTTGATATCATAAACGGGCACGTTGCCGCTGATTTTCAAGATACCGCGTGTCTGGTCGCCGCCTTCGGTGCGTTCCACCTTAATGACCTCGGCGCCCATATCGGCGAGGATGCGGCAGCAGACAGGAGCCAGTCCCGCCTCGCTGACATCGAGGACACGGATGCCTTCAAGAGCCATTTTCATATTAAACACCTCCTGGATATTATGATAGGTTACTTTTCGTTGCCAACGATAAAGCAGCTGCAAACACCGGTGCCGGCATTACCGCCGAGATTATGGGTGAGTCCAAGGTGAGGGTTTTTCACCTGCCGCGGACCGGCCTTGCCCTGGAGCTGTTTATAGACCTCGTACATCATGCGCAAGCCACTGGCGCCGAGGGGGTGCCCGAAGCATTTAAGTCCGCCATCGGTGTTTATCGGCAGACTACCCTTGAGAGTGAATGTGCCGGCTTCGATGTCTTCCCGGGCGCGGCCGCGGGGACTGAAACCGAGGTCTTCATAGACAATCATCTCGTGGATGCTGAAACAGTCATGTACCTCGGCGATACTGAATTCCTTGCGGGGGTCTTTGATACCGACGGAAGCATAAGCGTGGCGCGAGCCGATGACATTCTCCTCCATATGTACGAAATCGTAGTCCTGTCTCATGGCGCCCTGCCGCGCGCCGACGGTTACCTGTAAAGCCTTTATATAAATGGGGTCGGGGCGGAACTTCTTCGCCATATCGGCGCGTGTGACCACCGCCACCGCAGCGCCGTCGCTGACGCCACAGCAGTCGAAAAGACCCAGGGGCCAGGCGATGATGGGCGCATTAACTACCTGGTCGATGGTAAGCTCATTCTGAAAATGCGCTTTAGGATTAAGGCTGCCGTTATAATGGTTCTTCACGGCAATCTGCGCTAAAAGTCTTTTGCCTTCTTCCGGCTTGATATTGTAGTCGTGAAAGTAGCGCGTCGCCAGGTAGGCGAAAGAGGCGGGGGCGCTGTAGCCGGGACCGATACCCGAGCTGCCGTCCTGGTTATCGCCGACAACGCTGGGTCCTTTCACACCGGTGGCGCCGGAGTCCTTGAGCTTTTCCACCCCCACCGCCAAAGCGATATCGCAGACACCGGCGGCGACGGCGTAGCTGGCTGCCCGAAGCGCCTCGGAGCCGGTGGCGCACATATTTTCCACGCGGGTAATGGGGATGTACTGCAGCTGGAGGGGGGAGAGGGTAATGGCGGAGAGCCCGGAAAATACCGTGCCTATCCACGCCGCCTGGACGTCTTTTGGCTCGATGCCGGCATCTTCAAACGCCTCGTAGGCGGCTTCAACGATGAGGTCTTCTACGCCTTTGTCCCAGCGCTCCCCGAATTTAGTGCATCCCATGCCCACGATGGCGACTTTATCTTTAATACCTTCCATGGTCTTTCCTCCCAAAGGTAAATCTAATTTCCTAGTCTATAACGGGCTTAGCCTTCCAGAAATAATTGTGGATGCCGCGACTGAAAAACATCTTGCGGAAGGTCATTTCCAAAAGCATGCCGACCTTCACTTTATCGACATCGCAGTCGGTAAGCTCACAAATCATTCTGCCGCCGCCCTCGAAATCGATAACGCCGTTGACGCCCGGGGGATTAAGGGTAGGCTGAAGCTGGTCGATGGCATAGCTGAAAAGCGTCGCTCTCTTATCGGAAAACTTATAGGGTTCAAACTCATCCTTAGCCTGGCAGTTGACACAGACGCGCGGTGTTTGACCGATTTGAGAAATCTGCGGCGCGCCGCACTTTTTACACTTTGCCCCGTAAAGGGCGGCGATAGCTTTCCTTTCGCGCCAGCGACTCTGCAGAGAAAGTGGTGCACGTTCCGGCAGTGTGGAAGCCTCCAGGGGCACGAGACCGCGCCACGTGAGATACTGCCCGTAGCTGATAGCGGTCTTGCCGGCAAGCTGGGCAGAAATAACGGATTTTTTCTGAATTTTCTTAATTTCATCGGTAGCGCGGAGGATAAAGGCATCGGCACCGTCGCCGTAGCTGACGAAGAGGATACGGTCTCCTGGTTTAGCTTTTTCGAGGGCTGCCGACAGCATTAAAAACGCCGCTGCCACGCCCGTATTCCCGATATCGTTATAAAGCGGATCCTGCACCTGCGCCTTGTCCAGCTTGAGTCGCCTGGCCAGAGCGGCGTGTTGGCGGGCATCCGAGGCATAATAGACGATTTTGGCAAAGTCGCCAAGGTTAAGCTTGTATTTTTTCAGCAGGCCGGTGATAGCTGCCTGCATCGCGGGGAGGTAGCCCACCTCGTCGATAAAGCGTCCCTCGGCGGAGCGGGGGAATTTATCCTCTTCGGTACGCCAGAAATCAGTGAAATCGTTGAGTATCGAGTAGCTGCCTTCAAGTTCTGCGATAACCTTTTCCGAGCCTATCACTAAAGCAGCGGCGCCGTCGCCGAGGGTCTGCTCTAAAGCGCCTTTGGCGGCGCCCAGGCGGGTATCGGAAGCCACCACCATAACCTTTTTCGCCGAGCCTGCCGTCACAGCGTCGAAGGCGGCTTTGATGGCAGCTGTTCCGGCCCTTAACGAATCGGTAAAGTCCGCCGCATGGCATTCCTCTTTGAGGTCGGCAGCACTGGCGACAATAGCCGCCGAAAGTTTTTCGCGGTACGGCGCGGTGGTGGTCGCTAAATATAGTCCGTCCACACCACTACCGCCCTTTTTTAAACAGTCAAGCGCGGCAGCCACCGCCATGGTGACGGTATCCTCGTCATAGCCGGCAACGGCTTTGGTCCCGCCCGCGCTCCTGCCGCCCCACATCTTGCCGATTTCATCCCGGTGAAGCCGGTAGATGGGAACGTATACTCCTAACGATATTATACCTGCCATCTCCCGTTATTCCTTTCTTTTAATATGACGCGCCAAATTACCAGTCTTTTTCAAAAATACGCGGGCAAATACGTGTTTTCTACCTAAAATATCTTATGCTGTGGGATAAGCAGTGTCAAATTGGAGAAAAAAAAACGTTGCTGCTAAATAAAGCGCTCGAAGCGGTCTTTTTTAGCTTTGCAGATAGGGCAGATTTCCGGGGGGCCGTCGCGGGCGCAGAGATAGCCGCAGACCTTACAGCGCCAGACCGGCAGCGGGAGGGAGGATAGGATAGCTTTTGGCGGTTGCTCTTTAACTTTCTTTCTTTTGTCGGGCGGGGGGCGGCGTTCCGGGATAGAGCCGACTTTTTTCTTGCCCTCCGCTACCTCCCGGGAGACGTACAGACTGCAATAACACGCGCTGTAATCATCAAGGTCGGGGTCGCGGTAGTCGCAGGGGCAAATGATATCAAGGTCCTCATTTTTTTTGCCTGAAGCAAGACGGCAGGGACAGGAGGGGTAGCCATAACGCTTTTCGTTGATCAGCAGACCTTTTAGAAGCTCGCGGGTCATGGCGGTATCAAGGTTAAGATGGTATCCGCCAGATTCCGCTTCATCGCGCAGTTTTTTATAAAGACGGTCGATTTCTTCCGTTGAAACAGGGGCGGGGTCGCTCATTATCCCAAAGCCCCCCGTATATCATCTTCCTTAAAGCCGACGATACATTTTTGGGAGTCGATGACCAGGGTGGGGAAGTTACAGGCAGGATTATACTTCCGGATTTCCTTGATTACAGCGTCCTGTTCCTCGCCTCTCAATTTATCGACATCGGTATAGTCGTATTCAACGCCCAGCTCATTAAGAAGCGCCTTGGTCTTGGCGCACCAGCCGCAAGTGCTCAAGGCATAAAGCATCACCTTGCCTTTTTTCTTGCCGGCGACATGATTCACAGTCATAATTCCAGTCCTCCTTGACCTCGTTCAACCTTCCCTAATCTTATTCTAACACATCTTTGACAGCGGTCTATTTACGATACGCCACGTAGATATCGGCTTCAATCATCCTGCCGTCGATATAATAGTGATGAATGAAGTAGATATTACCGGCGGCATCTAAAGTAGGCTCGCCGGCAAACTGCGAGAGGATTAGCTCCGGTTCGCCCCATTGACCGTTAGTTTTACGTGAGACGAAGATAGCTGGCGACCCCAGATAAAACCGGGTAAACCACAGTTCATTGCCATCAGCCGTGACAAAAGGCCAGCCTTCCGTTTCCGGGGTGTTTACGGCAGTGATATTTTGCGGGGTCTGCCACTCGCCGTTTATTTTACGGCTGACCCAGATATCAACGCCGCCCGCCCCACCCGCTCTATCTGAATGGAAATAAAGCTCGCTGCCATCGGATGTGATATGGAATTCACCGATTTCATATTCGACGTTCAACTTTTCTCCGGCATTTTTCCAATCCATCCACAGTCCATCCCTGAATTCAGCTACCCAGATATCTATGCCTCTGTAATTACCAACTCTCGCCGAACAAAACCATATTTCATTGCCCCTAACGTACTCACAGCCATCAAGGGCCAACTCGTTTTCATCCTGCAACGATACCCTTTGCGCCGGCTGCCATTGACCGTTCTTTTGATAGGAAACCCAGATGCCCGTTACGCCGTCAAAAAGCTGCTCTTCCGCCGGAATAGTGACATCGGGAGTGAAGAAGAAATAAAGAACGCTGGCGTCATCGATAATAAAGGGCGAATCCTCGGCTCCGGCGGTGTTAATTACCGCACTTAAGGGCACCGGTTCATAATAATCACCACTATGCAGAATGGGCGGTAAAATATCCGTTTCAGGGATCATTTTGATTGCGCTGGCCGGTATACTTCCCTCCCTGGTCTTCATTATTTGCGTCGGCGTGGTTGACTCTACAGGTGACGTCGATGATGTGGTGGCGCAACCAGATAGTACAGCCAGCACTAACAGTAATAGAACGTATAGAGCACATTTCATATCTGTTTAGTATATTATTCTTTAGTCTTAAAAGTAAATCAGAACTAAACAAATTCATTCCTAGTACTAAAGTCGGTATTGATTTTCAAAGGTATATTGTATATAATATATACTATATAGTATTTAAACTATATAGACTCTATACCAACTCCGCCCTATTTCTTTGAGGAGGGAAACAGAAGATGCAAGATAATATCCAGGGAAGAGTTGCTTTAGATTTACTCTCGGTGCCGCCGCTTGTTTTCCGGCTGGTCCGCCGCAAATTGGTAATGACGACTCTCGCCGATACATATGTGGATATCAAGTTACTACACTTCGAGATAATGCGGGTGCTAAAGGACGAGGGAACGCTGCACCCCGCCAAAATCGGTGAAAAACTGTTCGTGGCTAAAGCCCAGATGACCCACCTTATCGATAAACTGGTGGAACTGGACTTCGTGAAAAGAGAGATGGGGTCCGATGACAGGCGGACGATTAACATCACCCTTACCGAAAAGGGGCGTAAAGTGCTGGAAGAGCAGGATGCCCTGGTTATCAACGCCATGCAGGAAAATATGTCCTCGCTGGCCGATGAAGAGCTGGAAGACTTGTCAAAATCGCTGCGGAAACTGCGCGATATTTTATTTAAACTGGAATAACAAAAGGAAGAACCACCACCTGTTTCTCCCTGTTTGACTGGAAAGAGTGAACTAATCTATGGCAAAACAGATACACAATCCGAATGTACTCGATACCGACCGTATAGTGCCGCTGCTGATAAAGCTGGCGACGCCGGCGTTTTTCGGGATGTTCGTCCAGACCCTTTATAACGTTATCAACACCATCTTCATAGGACATTTCGTCGGGCCGCTGGGCATCGCCGGTCTTTCCGTCGTTTTCCCGCTTCAGATGCTGGCCTGGGGCGTCGGGATGATGGTGGGGATGGGCGGGTCGTCACTGATTTCAAGGTCCCTCGGTTCCGGTAAAACCGAGGACGCCGAACGAACTATCGGCAACGGCATCAGTGTCGGCATCATCATGTCTATCGGCGTGATGATTATCGTCCTGCCGTTTACCGATTTCTGGCTGCGCCTAATCGGCGCCTCGGACGCTGTGCTTCCGTACGCCAGCACCTACCTGATTATCATCATCAGCGGCAACATCTTTAACGTCCTAGCCATGTCGCTGCTGAACTTCGCCCGCGCGGAAGGCAACGCCAGAGTAGGCATGATTGCCATGATACTGGGAGCATTGCTAAGTATTATCCTCGATGCCATCTTTATCATACCGCTCAAAATGGGAGTGACGGGAGCAGCACTGGCAACGATAATATCGCAGATAGTCGCGATGATTTATCTGTCAAGCTACTATTTCTCCGGCGACAGCTACCTGAAAATCCGTTTACGCAACCTGCGCCTCGATTTGCGGATATTGAAACAGATGCTCGCCATAGGCATCGGCGCCTTCGTGCAGACAATAGCCGGCAGCATATCGGCAATGCTGTTAATCAGACTGGTAGTCAATTTCGGTGGCGATACCGCGCTCGGCGCCTACGGCATTATCCAGCGCGTGATGATGTTCGTCACCATGCCGGCGATGGTCTTCGGACAGGGCATGCAGCCGATACTCGGTTTCAACTACGGCGCCAGGCGTTATCATCTCGCTATCAAAGTAATAAAGATAACCGTTATGGTCTCCACGGCAGTGAGTCTGCTGGGTTTTGCCGTTGTCTACCTGATACCCGGACCGATTGTGAGGATATTCTCCGACGACCCGGCGTTGATTGACATGGGCATTTATGTTTCCAGACTCATCTTTTTATCGTTGCCCTTCATGGGGCTGGTAATGGTGGGGCAAACGATTTTCCAGGCAATCGGCAAGGCGCTGCAGACTTTTATACTCGCCATCGTCAGGCCGATAGTATTTTTAATCCCGCTGGTACTGTTGATGTCCCATTTCTGGCAGTTGGACGGCGTTTTTCTAGCCTACCCTGTGTCCGATATTCTCACTTTGCTGTTGTCCGTCGGACTGGCTTTACCGATACTACGCCAGTTCCGCAAGGCTATCGCGGAGGCGGAAGAGACGGCTAAGGCAGAGCCGATACCTTTAAAACAACCGGTAAAATCAGCGGAAAGCCGCAACGTTATTAAATAGCGACGGAAGACCTCTTGAAACAAATACAGATTCATAATCATAACGTACTGGACACCGATAAAATCGGGCGGCTGCTGATAAAAATGACCGTCCCCATGTTTTTCGGGATGCTGGTACAGACCATATATTCCGTGGTAGATGCCATATTTATCGGCCATTACGTTATCGCTCCGGTAGGCTCTCCCACAGACTCTCCTGGGCTTGCTGCCCTATCGGTCGTCTTCCCATTACAGATGCTGGCCATGGGCATTGGGATGATGGTGGGGGTGGGCGGAGCATCGCTGATTTCGAGGTTAATCGGGGGAAACGATAAACCCGGGGCGGAACGTACCCTGGGAAACAGCATATCCGTAGGCATACTGCTATCCATCATATTCACGGTCATTGTCTTGCCTAATGTAGACTTCTGGGCAAGGCTTATCGGCGCTTCAGAAAATATATTACCTTTTGCCAGGGACTATCTGATTATCATCATGGCCGGCACGGTTTTCAACGTGTTAATGAATGCCCTGATGATATGGATACGCTCCGAGGGTAATGCCCGGGTAAGTATGATAATCATGATTCTGGGATTCGGGCTCAATATCATACTCGATGCGGTGTTCATCATATGGCTGGACATGGGGATGACAGGTGCTGCCCTGGCCACCGTAATATCACAAATAATCGCCTCGATATACGGGTTGAGCTACTATATCACCGGCAGCAGCTACCTGAAACTGCGTATCAGCAATTTCATGCCTGATTTTAAAATCCTGAAATTAGTCTTTGCCATTGGAGTTGCGCAATTTGCACAGACCTTAGCTACCGTTTTCGCGGCGACGATCCTCGTAAGAACAGCCTCTTCTTATGGCGGCGATTTAGCGCTGGCATCCTTCGGAATCATACAGCGTGTTCTGCAGTTCGTGATAATGCCGGGCATGGTTATCGGACAATCGATGCAGCCGATACTGGGCTTTAATTACGGGGCTAAGCGTTACACTCTCGCCTTGAGAACGATAACCTTAGCCGGCATCGCGGCGACAATATTAAGTATCCTGTTATTCACAGTGATTTACTTAATCCCCGAGCCGATTATAAAACTTTTCACCAGCGATAAACAGCTTATCGACGAGTGCGTTCAGGTTATGAGACTCGCATTCATGGCAGTGCCGCTGCTGGGCTTCTTTAACGTAGGACAGCTGATTTTCCCATCCATCGGCAAAGCTCTGCAGTCCTTTATCGTGGCGCTAGCCCGACCGGCAGTGTTCTTAATACCGGCGGTAATAATAATGCCGCATTTCTGGCAGCTAAACGGCGTCTGGCTATCATTCCCCCTCTCCGATACGCTAACGTTTATACTCGTCGTCGTGTTAATCATTCCTCAAATAAAGCAATTCCAGAAAGCCGCAGCAGCCGAAAAAGCAGCTTCAGCCGTTGGACACTAAACAGAATATAGTTTAATATAAACGATAAGACACATCTTTCAGATAATTCTTGAAACAATCAGAATGTCCGGGTAGCACGCTATGACAAAAACGGAAAAATCATCTGGTAGCGCTCTCGACTGGCTGCTGGAACCCGACGATATAGGCGTGAGATACCTCGCCATGCGCGACCTTGCTAAAGCGGACGCCGGCGAATTGGGGGCGGTCAAACAAGCCGCACACATCCGGGGACCAATCGCTGAAGTGCTGGCGAAGATGGATAAAACAGGCTTCTGGGTGCAGCCCGGCGCCGGATATTATCCCAAATACACCGGCACGGTATGGTCGGTTATTCTGCTTGCCCAGCTGGGCGCTTCAATAGAAATGGATGTGCGGATAGCCACCGCATGTAACTATATACTGGAGCATAATTTGACGAAAGACGGGCATTTTACCATCAACGGCCTGCCCTCGGGGACGGCGGACTGCCTGCAGGGGAATCTCTGCTGTTCACTCATCGACCTGGGTTGCCAGGATACACGCCTGGACAAGGCTTTCGAGTGGATGGCGCGCAGCGTAACCGGGGAAGGCGTAGCTCCGATGACGGACAAGAAAGCACCGCTGCGCTATTATGCCGGAAAATGCGGGCCGGTCTTCGCCTGCGGTTCAAACGATAAAAAGTCCTGCGCCTGGGGGGCCGCCAGTGTAATGCAGGCTTTCAGCAAATACCCCCGTGAGAAAAGGACTTCTCTTATAGATAAAGCGATTGAGACAGGCGTTGACTTCCTGTTCAGTACCGACCCCGCTAAAGCCGACTATCCGAGCGGGTACAGTCCCAGACCGAGCGGCAACTGGTGGAAATTTGGTTTCCCTAACTTTTACGTAACCGATATCCTGCAAATCGTTGAAGCCCTTGTACAGCTCGGCTACGGCAAAGACCCCCGCCTGGCTAACGCTCTGAAACTAATCCGCGATAAACAGGACAGCCGGGGTCGCTGGCTGTTGGAATATGACTATACCGGCAAGACCTGGATAAATTTCGGGGCAAAAAAGCAACCCAACAAGTGGGTCACGCTACGCGCTCTACGCGTACTGAATGCGGTTTAATAATTCAAGAAAGGTTTTTCATGATGCACCATCCTCCATTTTCTGCGGAATACTATAAGAAATCACTGGATACTTTAGAAATATCTATCAATCAACTTGATGCCTACCGTTCGTGGCGGGCTTTCGACCCCGGCGCCAGGTACCA
>MGMT01000005.1 GCA_001796525.1 Chloroflexi bacterium RBG_13_51_52
CTGGCGGGTGATATCTCCCTGGATAATGGAAATCTTGGCCTGATTTACCGGATAAGTGAGGTCCTCTGCCATGTCACCAACCTCCTTATAGCGATATGTTCTACGATAAATAGTCGATAGCCCACTGGACGGCGTCTTCACCGGTAAGGTCCAGCTTTATATCCGGCTCAAGACCCTGACCTTCGATAAGGCGTCCGTTGGGCGTGAGCCAGCGGGCAATCGTAATGTTCAGCCCGGAGCCATCTAAAAGCGTATAAATTATCGTGGCGCTACCTTTGCCGAAGGTGGTATTGCCGGCAACGGTTGCCCGTTCGTAGTCCTGCAAGGCTCCGGTAAATGCTTCACTGGCGCTGGCGGTCCCCCCGTTGACCAGGACGACCATCGGCAGGTCAGTGTACTCCGCGTCCCCGTCGACCTCATATTTCTTAATAATTCCCTCGTTGTTCGTCGTGGTGACGACGATGCCTTCCCGTAAGAAGTGACTGGCAACCGCCACCGCCGATTCGAGCAGGCCGCCGCCATTACCCCGCAGGTCGATAACGATGCCTTTGGCGCCGGTCTCTTTCAATTCCATGATAACCCCGGTAATTTCGGTATCGGTGCGTTCCGTGAAATGGTAAATGGCAATATAAGCAATATCCCCCCGCATTTCATATTCGACACTGTCGAGTTCAATGATAGACCTGGTAACTTCTATTAACAGCGGCAGGGACTCACCCTCGCGGGAAATAAGAAACCTGACCGTAGTGCCTTCAGGTCCCTTCATTTTACTTACAGCTATATCCAGACCCAAACCGGAAACCGACTCTCCATCTATTTCCAGGATGATATCACCCGCCTTAATTCCGGCTTTTTCCGCCGGCGAACCACCGATTGGAGCAACGATCGTCAAATTCCCGTCCTGAATATTGACATAGGCACCGATGCCAGCATACTCTCCCTGCAGGCTGGAAACGAAATCATGCAACTGGTCATAGGTCAGATAAGCGGTATAGGGATCGTCCAGGGTATCGATAATGCCCTCGATAGCGCCGCGGCTCATATTAGTGGAATCGAGGCGGGACGTGTCCACATACCTAGCGAATAGATAGTCCCAGGCCTGGTTAACGACATCCAGTCCCGTTACGTTAATAGGCCCGTGTGTCTGACCCAGAAGGAAGCCTCCCCCGAAGGCTAGAGCCAGCACGATAACGATGAGAGCGCTGATGACGATGGCAGATAATCTGGACATTAAATCATACTCCGTTCCGGTTCAAATATCATGGCTATTGGTTCCATATCAGGTGGGCCAGGTAAACCTGTAAGCCGAGTTCTGTATCCCGATTCGCTTACGCTTATCGGGATGGTGACCATCTATCTAGCCCCGATGTTGCCATCGGGGTCGAGCGACCAACCCGGGGAACGGGCCGGGCGTCCCTGTGTCCCTCTATTTGGTCTTGCTCCGGATGGGGTTTGCACAGCCGACCGGTCACCCGGTCGCCGGTGAGCTCTTACCTCGCCATTTCACCCTTACCCCGACAAAAGCCGTGGCGGTATGTTTCTGTGGCACTTTCCGTAGGGTCGCCCCTCCTGGGTGTTACCCAGCATCCTGCCCGGCGGAGCTCGGACTTTCCTCCCCGATTTGTCCCGAAAGAATCGGGGCTTATCGGGGCGGTCACCCGGTTTACTTGACCCAATTACAGTGTAGTGGAGGGTGAGAGGATAGTCAATGGGGAGAGAAAATCAAAGGTTAAAAATCAAAAGTTAAAAACACAGATAAGAAGTTAAAAATGAGCGGAAAAGGGGAGGAGTAAGTATTGATGGCACCCCTCTTAGACACCCCGTTGGGGGAAGGCTAGTGATTATCAAGAGCCTTGTTAGCGAGGGCGTCGGCGGCGGAATTTTGTTCCCGTGGGATGTAAGAAATCGAGAAGCTTTCCAGCGACCCCGTAAGCTGAACAACTTTTTGGTAGCAGGGGCGAAGGGCGGTGTTTTTTATCTTGAACTGCCCGTTGATTTGCTTTACCACCAGCTCGGAGTCGGACTTAACACTAACGTTTTTCAAACCCAGTTCGACGGCTTTTTCCAGTCCGGCGATAATAGCCCGATATTCCGCCTGGTTATTGGTAGTGGGCGCTAGTCGGCGGGAAATAGTGGCAATAACGCTGCCTTTTTCATCCTTGAGGATAACCCCGATAGCGGCCGGACCGGGATTGCCCCGGGCGGCGCCGTCCGTATAGATAATGACTTTATCGATGTTCAAATTGTCTTTCAAGAGATAAAAAGTATGCGACCGCAGGACCCGCACTGTACCGGTTGGCCGCCGCGGGCTTTCTGGAGGATACTGGCGGAAAGCGATATCTGGCAGGCGCGGCAGATGCCCTGTTCCACCTTGGCTACAGCATGTTTCTTCTGCTGGCGCACTCTTTCGTATAAATCGACCGCCGTCGGCTCGATTTGCGCCACGAGCTGGCGGCGCTTTTCTGTAAGTCCGGCGAGTGTTTTGTTTAGTGTTTCGATATCGCCGGCGAGCTGCTTTTGCTGCTGCTGCCACTCTTCCTCGAGTTTTTTATAGTCGGCGGTGGCGATGGCTAAATTTTGTTCCGCTTCTTCAACGCTTTCGATGATTTCCAGGGCTTTGGTCTCCAGCTGGTCGCCGATGCCCTTAAGTGTATTGGCTTCATGCTGGAGGTTGGAAAGCTCCTTGGGATTGTTGATTTTACCCCCATAAAGCTGCTCTTCGACGGCTTTGACTTTACTTAGCGAATCGTCTAGTTCTGCCTCGGCTTCACGACGCCGGTGCTTCAGTTCCTCGAGGTTTTTTTGTTCGGAAGACAGGAGGTTTTGAGCAATGTCCAGCGCGTCCCGCTTTCCGAGCCGGCCGGTCTTTTGGTCGATATCCTGGCGGGCATGCTCGATTTCAATATCGAGTTCCTGGAGTTCGTATAGCTGTTTGGTGATGGGCATAGACGTCCTATTCTATAACGGGGAAGGGATAATATCAAACCAGAGGCTGATAACTTCCATAAATTTATGCTATGATATTACTATCAATCAAGGAGACGCTTAAACCATGCTCGTCGTCATGAAAAACGATGCCACCGAGGTGCAGGTGCAGGCGGTTATTAAAGAAATCGAGAAAATGGGCTACCGCGGCGTGCCCATGCCCGGCGCCATACGCACCGCCGTCTGCATCCTCGGCAATAAAGGACCCGTCGACGCCACGCAACTGCTGGCGATGGAGGGCGTTAAAGAAGCCATCCCCGTCACCAGGCCCTATAAGCTCGTCAGCCGCGAGACCCACCCCGAATCTACTGTTATCTCCGTCGGCGATGTTAAAATCGGGGGCGGCCAGCCCGTTATCATGGCCGGACCCTGCGCCGTGGAAAGCGAAGAGCAGGCGCTCGCCATCGCCCGTATCGTCAAGAAACACGGCGCACAAATATACCGCGGCGGCGCCTTCAAGCCCCGAACCTCTCCCTACAGCTTCCAGGGCATCGGGGAAAAAGGACTCAAGATACTGGAAAAGGTGAGGCATGAAACCGGACTCTTAATCGTCACCGAGGCTACTGACAGCGAAAACCTCGGTGCCGTGGAAAAATACGCCGATATTATCCAGATAGGCACGCGGAACATGCAGAACTACTCCCTCCTGCGCCTGGCCGGCCACGCCAAAAAGCCCGTCCTCCTCAAGCGCGGCATGGCTGCCACTATCGAAGAATGGCTCATGGCTGCCGAATATATCATGTCGGAAGGCAATTCCCACGTCATCCTTTGCGAGAGGGGCATCCGCACCTTTGCCGATACCACCCGGAATACGCTCGACTTAAGCGCGATTCCCTCCATCAAGGAAGCCAGCCACCTCCCCATTATCATCGACCCCTCACATGCCGCCGGACGGCGCGATTATGTTATTCCTTTATCCCGCGGCGCTATTGCCGTCGGGGCGGACGGCCTCATCGTCGAAGTCCATAACGACCCAGCCCATGCCCTCTCCGACGGTGTGCAGTCGCTCTACCCGCAGCAGTTCGAGCAACTCATGAAAGAGATAGAGCGCCTGAAGCAGTTCCTATAACCACCACTTTTAATTTTTAAGCAAACGAATCTAAGCTGAGTACGAGTACTTCGTATTTGAGTTATATTAAGTGAGATTTGAGGCATGAGGATGTTTTTTAACGCCTTACCCCCTTTGCCCCCTCTCCAAACCGTGTATCAGGGAAACACATCGATAAAGTGGTTTGGAGAGGGGGATTTCATATGAGAGGGGCTAGCGCCCCTCTCTGCGGGGATTCCCCTGGGAAAAAGGGAGAGAACAACAGCAGGCTTTATTCGTTAAGGAAGGGCGAAGGAATATTAAAGAGGGGTCTATACCCCTCTTAGACACCCCGTTCGGGGGAAGGGTTAAAAGTGAAAGCCAAATAGTATTCTTGACAAACAGGTAGACTAACTAGTAATCTAAGGCAACATTATTCAAGGTCATCAGGAGGTAAAAATGAGTACATATCCTGTAAACATCAGGGGAGACCTCTCTTCGCCGCCGGAGCGGGGCTGGTGGCTGATTAAATGGCTGCTTGTTATCCCGCACATAATCATTTTATTTTTCTTGATGATAGCTTCCGTTATAGTATGCGTGATAGCCTTCTTCGCCATCCTTTTCACGGGCAAATACCCCAGAGGCTTGTTCGATTTTAACACCGGCGTATTAAGGTGGGGCTGGCGTGTGACTTTTTACAGCTACGGCGCCCTGGCTACGGATAAATATCCGCCTTTCAGCCTTGAGCCCGACCCCAATTATCCTGCCGATTTAGAAATACCCTATCCGGAGAAGCTATCCAAAGGTCTGGTCCTAGTAAAGTGGTGGCTGCTGGCTATCCCGCATTATATAATCGTTGGTCTTTTCACCAGCGGCCCGTCATGGACGATGCGGGGGTGGGATTGGACGATAAACAATCGCGTCTATCACATGGATGCCTGGCAAATAAGCTTTGGCGGATTGATATTTATCGTAGCCATTTTTGCCGGCATTTTTGTTTTATTCACAGGACGTTATCCCAAGGACCTTTTCAAGCTGGCGATGGGATTCAACCGCTGGGCAATCCGGGTAGCAGCTTATGCCTCATTAATGACGGATGAATACCCGCCGTTCCGGCTGTGGGACGATTAGGGTTCATGCTGGGGTGAAATTGAGATGAAAAAGGTCTTTAATATAGCCTGTATTTTCATCCTGGCATCCGTCTTTTTGCTCGTGGGCTGTCAACAACCGGCGACGACCCCTCCCGGCGAGACTGCTTTCACTCCAGCAACCACCGCCACAACGGAAATAACAACGACCTCACCGCCGGTTACCACCCCGACCCCCACCACAACCAGCACTGGCAAAACCTACTACGTGAAGAACGGTGGTAATGATAGCGCCAGCGGACTCTCCGACGCTGAAGCCTGGGCAACTTTATACAAAGTACAAATAAGTAATTTTAATCCTGGAGACAGTGTCCTGCTGAAATGTGGTTCCACGTGGTATGAAAAGCTGGAATTCCCTTCCATCGGTTCGCCCGGCAATTACATCTTATTTTCTTCTTACGGCGAAGGTAATCAGCCTAGAATGATGCGGTTGTATCTTAACCGGAAATCCTATCTTACGATATCAAATATTTATATGCTGGGTGACCACTACTATGCAGCCTGTTTCATTAATAACTGCCATGATATTACTGTTGACGGCATTACCGCCGACGGCCAGAAACTCATGGACTGTTTGAAATTATCACTGTTTCAGATTGACCGGTCTTATAATATTACCATTAAAAACAGCACAATAAAGGATAGTGGTAACCTTATCGGGACAACTAAAGGCGGCGGATTGTTCGTATATCAAGATTGCCATGATATCCTCATTGAAAATAATACCTCATATAATCATGCGGAACACTGTATACAGGTATGTAATAATTATAACGACCCCTATCAAGATTACAACATCACTATCCGGGGAAACACATGTTATAACGAGGAAGGGTATTTTGACGACTGCCGCGGTATCAATTTCGGGTGGAAAGTACATAACATTCTCGTTGAGAATAACAAAGTATACAACACAAAGACCATGCTTATCGGGGCTGATGGTAGTGAACGTGACGCCATCATCAGGAACAATCTCCTCTTTTATACCATTGACAGCGGCTACGCCAGCTTTATCGACATCCTTTCTTATGGCGCCAGCGAGGGTGTTCCCAACGGCGACCACTATAATACCTATGTTTATAACAACTCAATGTTCCACCTTTCGCGCGTAGCCTGCGGCTCATTTTTCCTCATCAGGACATATGACGGCAGCAAGAATATAGGGCATAAACTGTACAATAATTTATGCGTATCTTATAATCCCGAGGTTGCTTTTATCAACGATTATATATGGTGCGGTACCAATCCGAACCCGCCGCCATCCGAATTCACTTCTGATTACAACCTTTATTATTCCATGATACCGTCGGGCCCATTCGTTTACAGAAATGTGAAATACAATAATATGGAAGACTGGAGGGAGGCCACCGGGCAGGACATGCATTCAATCTACGCCAATCCCCTATTCAGGGGCATCGAGAACTTCGATGATACCGTCGCCTTTTCCACCACCGGTAACGAGCTGATGTCTAATACATCTTTCAATAATAATACCGACGGCTGGGACTGCTACTTCGACGCTACAGCAGGCGCAGCCGGCAGCTTTACCAGGACGACGGCTGCCGGGGAATATGCAACTTCACCCGGCGCATTAAAAGTATTATGCAGCAACGGAGGCAATGCTATCTCCAGCATCCAACTGTACAATGCTGCAGGGTTACACATAGAAAGCAATAAATGGTATGTCCTGTCATTCAAGGCAAGGGCCGATAGCCGGTTCAGATTGCCGGATATAGGCTTGATTCAAATGCAATCGCCGTGGTCGTCATATACCTCTGGAGATGGCGGAGACACCCTGCCGTGGTCGTCATATCCTTTCGGAGAGGTCGGAGATACTCCAGTTATAACCACAGACTGGGAAACCTATCACGTGTTTTTCTATACCAGCCAAGCCGCCAGCGATGCCAGGATAACGTGGTTTCTGGGAAATACGCTGCCCGTCGGCGCTACTCTTTATATTGATGATGTGTCTTTTAAACTGGCTGACGGGTTGAATAATAGCACCCTGCCGGACATAGAGGATTTTGTTACCCCATTTAATTCCCCCTGTGTGGATGCGGGTATCGCTCTAGACGATGTCACCGATGATATCCTCGGCAATCACCGTCCTCAAGGAGCGGGCTACGATATCGGCGCGTACGAATGCCAGTAATTCTGCTTAGGGCTCGGGCTGGCATCTCGGGCAGATATAAGTGCCCCTGCCCCTGACCACGATACGCTTAATAGCACTGCCGCAGTCGGGACAGTGCTTGCCTACCCCGTGGGCGACATTGAACTCGTTGTGGGCAGTGCCGGGTTGACCGTCAGGCCGGATATAGTTGCGTACGCTGGCACCTTTTAATTTCAAGGCTTTCCGCAGGACCTTCTGAATAGCAGCGTGAAGCCGTGTTATTTCAGCTTCGGAAAGTTTACCTGCCGGTTTCACAGGATGTATCTTCGCCTCGAAAAGCGCTTCATCGGCATACATATTTCCGATTCCAGCGATAATCCCCTGGTCGAGGAGGACGGCTTTAACCGGCGCGTTCCGCTTACGCAGGATACCCGCCAGCACTTCCGGTGTGAAATCGGCGTCCAGAGGTTCCGGCCCCAGTTGCTCTATTACAGCGCTACAGTCTTTCTCCAGCCACATCTTACCGAACTTGCGGGGGTCCCAGAAATGGATGTCAATACCTTTATCGAGGTGCAATACGGCGCGCGTGAACCTAGAATCCGACGGATTGACCAGCAAAGAACCGGTCATTTTCATGTGCATGACCAGCACATCGTCGCCGCTCAAGTGAAAAAAGAGGTACTTGCCCCGCCGTGAAAGACCGGTGATTTTCTCTCCGGCGATGCGAGCGCAGAACTCCCGAACAGATGGCTGCTTTACCATCTTATCCCAGGAAATATCCACACTCCGAATCGTGCGGTTAAGGACATGGGGAAGCAGCTCGTTTTTTATAGTTTCAACTTCGGGGAGTTCAGGCATGACTACTTCATTTCTCCCCAGTTTTTCCCAACTTTCGTATCCACTTTCAAAGGCACGCTTAAAGCGACGGCGGAGTCCATGACATCGGACACCAGCTGGCGCATCAAGTCCAGCTCCTCGTCCGGCACCTCAAAGACCAGCTCATCATGTACCTGCAGAAGCATTTTGCTAGCAA
>MGMT01000006.1 GCA_001796525.1 Chloroflexi bacterium RBG_13_51_52
ACCAGGATGGTGCTATAAGGTTGTAAGTATCCTGCGTTGTTGACATAAGTCCCTATCTGCTAAACTTAATACGGGTAGTAATTAATAGTATGGCTAAAATAAGAAAATTTGCAAGAACCATATCCGGGGTGACTCCGCTGGCAGTAATGACCCGGCCTACGAGTTGCCCCGGCAAATGCCTTTATTGCCCCACTTATCAGGATGCCCCCCAGAGCTACACTCCGGAATCGCCGGCGGTATTGCGTGCTAGGCGTTTTAACTACGATGCCCGGCAGCAGGTCGAAGCCAGACTGAACACTTTTGCAGAAATGGGCCATCCCACGGATAAAATCGAGCTGATTATCATGGGGGGTACTTTCCTGGCGCAGCCGATAGAATACCAGTATCGCTTTGTCAAGGACTGTTATGACGGACTAAATGGTATAAAATCAGACGCGCTGGAAGAAGCCAAGTCCATCAACGAGACTGCCCGCAACCGCTGTACCGGACTCTGCATCGAGACCCGGCCGGACTGGTGCGGGCAGGCGGAAATCAAACGCATGCTGGAATTCGGCACTACACGGGTAGAATTAGGAGTACAGACCTTAGATGATGATATCTACCGCCTGGTCAGGCGGGGACACGGGGTCGAAGAAGTGGTCAAAGCCACCGCATTACTTCGCGAACACGGGTTCAAGGTATATTATCACTGGATGCCGGGGCTGCCCAGCTCAACGCCGGAAAAAGACTTTGAAATGTCCGAACTGCTTTTTTCCGATGACAGGTTCAAGCCGGACGGGCTTAAATTATATCCGACCATGGTAGTGCAGGGTACCGAACTGGAAAAGTGGTACCGGGATGGACGCTACCGGCCTTATGATGACGAAACTATGATAGACTTGATAACCGAGATAAAATCCATCGTGCCGAAGTATGTGCGTATTTCCCGGGTGCTGCGCGATATCCCATCGAAATTTATCGTCGGCGGGCTCAAGGACTCTCTCCGCGATATCGTTAAAGAGCGCATGCGACAGAAGGGGACCGAGTGTCGCTGTATACGCTGCCGCGAGTACGGCCACCGGTCTTTAGCCGGAGGGAAAATCGGCGAGCCAGACTTGGTCAGGATGGATTATAATGCTGCCGGGGGCAAAGAAATATTCCTCTCTTTCGAGGATGATAATGAGACGCTGTTCGGACTGCTGCGACTACGCATTCAAACGCAATCTGTTCCTGCGTTGGGGGGAGGAATAAATGGGAAGAGCCAGGCATTAATTAGGGAACTGCATGTCTTTGGTCCGGAAGTGCCGCTATCTGAAAAAAGCGTTAAAGCGGCGCAGCATAAGGGGTTAGGCAAGGCGCTACTGAATGAAGCGGAGCGGATAGCCAGAGAAGAGTTCGGTGCCGGCATGATGGTCATCTTAAGCGGGACCGGCGCTAAGGAATATTACCGCGCCGAGTTCGGTTATGTTTCGCAGGGTGAATACATGGTCAAAAACCTGGAATAGAAAGAATAAAAGGTTCTCAATACCTCCCCAGTTCTTCAAGTCTGTCGTCGTCAATACCAAAGTGATGAGCTATTTCATGGAGGACGACCTGTCGTATTCTGGATGTTACTTGAGCGTCGTTTCTACAGGCTGCTTCAATAGGTTTTTGAAAAATCGTTATCTTGTCCGGCATCACAAAGCCGTATCCGTGACTTCGCAGAGTCAGGGGGACTCCTTCATAAAGCCCGAGCAATGTCTCATTCCTTCCTGATCCCGAATGGTGTAGCTGGTCACGCGTCGGATAATCTGCGACGATGACATCGATGTTTTCCAGCCTTTCGCGGAACTCTTCGGGTAGACTTTCAATGGCTTTAGCGACCAGTTGCTCGAATTGCTGTGTTTCCATGATAATGCTACTCTTCTTCCAGTTGTGACAAATCGAATTTCATACCGTCCCGCGCCGCGATTACCTTTACTCCCGTTTGCCGTGACAGTTCTTCGGCTATTTTCCAGGGCTTTGCCTGCCAGACGTGAAGTCCGAAATGACTTAATATAGCTACTTTAGGCTTAATCTCCGCAATAATTCTCGCGGCATCCGGTATGGCAAGGTGTTCGACAGGCGGACGCGGTTCGGTAAATACCGTGTTGATTATCAGCAGTTCGCTATCGGCGTAGCTTTTATTCAGTCCTGCGAAATAACGCGTATCGGTAATATAGGAGAAACAATGTCCCTGGGAACGAAATAATATGCCGTAGGTCTCTACCGGGTGTACGTGCCTGACCGGCGTGGAAAAAGTGATATTGTCCAGAGTGTATGACTTGCCTTCTTCTAAGATAATGACGCCTTCGATAAATTTTTTAAGGTAAGTGTAGATGACCGGCTCATTATCCAGGGCATCGGCAGGGGCGTACAGCCAACCGTGACGGTTAAAACCGCCGTTAGTCATAGCTTCGACCATTACATTGACATCCGCTGAGTGGTCGAGGTGGCGGTGGGAAAGGATAATAGCATTTAGCTTTTCAGCGCTCAATTTCCTTTTAGTGCTTTGAACTATACTTCCCGGCCCGGGGTCTAGGAGTATCTGGGTGCCGTTGAGGTTCAGCCAGATTCCGCCCGATGCGGCTAGTTGCCGGCTGACCATGAACCTGGCGCCGGCTGTCCCGAGGAAAGTAATCGTATCTGTTGCGGGTTGTGTATTTATCATACGCTATTATAACTGTTTTCAATATAATAATAAGAGAAAAGATCTGTTTTTACAATCGATCCGGAGGCAGCTCGGTCTTTTGACAATCGTCTTTCCCCGTATATATACTAGATATTGGGATGTATATCGTGTGCTGTATCGAGGTGATATAGCATATGATACGCGTGTGTAAAAATGTATTTTGACGTAATTGGGAGGTAGAGTAAATGGAAAAACATATTACAACCCACCACGGTGGACATCTTGAAGCCTTACTCAATGGTTGCCCCGATGCCATTCTGGCTATCAATGCCGAGGGGATTATCAAATTCGCTAATAAAGAAGCCTGTAAACTTACCGAACGTGACATGAATGAGCTTATCGGCGAGAATATTGTCGATGTATACGAAAGCGTTGAGGCGGCGCGGGATGCCAACCGGAAGATTTACGAAGCCGGCGGGACAATCCATGACCTGGAAACGGTAACGAAAACAAAGTCCGGGAAACTTATCCCGGTTCGTGTTTCCGCCTCTCATCTTTATGATAGCAGCGGTAAATATATTGGCGGTGTAGGCTATTTTGCGCAATATCGCCCGTGGGGCGGCGCCGAAGCGCAGGTTAAAGCTCGCGTCGACCAACTGGAAACCAAGCTCGAATGCTGGAAGAACTCTGCCACGCCGGTTTTCGAGCTTTATCCCGGCCTTTCTTTAACGTTATTAGCGGGAGAACTGGATGCCGACCGCTTCATCGATATTTCATCAGTGCTGTTGGACCACGTAGAGAAAAAGAAAACACGGGTGGTTATTATTGATGTTTCCACCGCTATTATTGACGATGAAGAAGTACCCGGACAGCTTGCTAAATCAATACGGACTATCCGTCTGCTTGGCGCAGAATGTATTCTTTCGGGGGTGCAAGCCAAGCTTGCCCGGGCGATTGAGCCTTTGCTGACCGATCTGGGTTCGCTAAAAGCATGTAACAGCGTAGATATCGCCCTTCAAGAGGCGGTGAAAGTAATCGGTTACGAAATCCGCAAGAAGGACTAGAATTTGGAGGACCAGTATTGGACAAAGTATACCCTGATGTTGATTCAGTTATCGCGGATATCCCTGACGGAGCTTCTATCGCTATCGCAGGATTCTTCACGGCTGGAACACCTATTCCCCTGATACAGGGACTGGCCAGGCAGGGTGCAAAAGATCTGACTTTAATTTGTATGCAGATGGGACCGGGAAATGAGGATATCGCTCAACTTTTCATGAACGGGCAGGTCAAAAAAGCGATCTGCAACTATCCCTTCTACCGTTCGGCCAGCCGTGGCGCAAATTCCCCGGTAGAAAAGGCTGTCCGCAACGGTGAAGTTGAGATGGAAGTCTACCCGATGGGCACCTTTACGGAAAAATTAAGAGCGGCGGGTGCCGGAATTGCGGCATTCTATACCCCTACGGGCGTGGGCACGGTTGTTGAAGGGGGAAAAGAGAAGAGGAAATTCGGCAACCGTGAATACCTGCTGGAGACGGCTCTCAAACCGGACTATTCCTTTGTATATGCCCAAAAGGGCGACCGCATGGGCAATCTAACCTGTCATAAAACTGCCAGGAATTATAATCCCGAGATGGCGGCAGCTGGTAAAATTACTATCGCGGCGGTGGAGAATCTGGTGGAGATTGGTGAGATTGACGGCGATACGGTACATATCCCGGGTATCTATGTCCAGAGGGTGGTAAAAGTGGACAGGCCCAACTACTTCCCGACAATTGACTGATATAGAGGAGAATGAGATGGTAGACACTGTTAAGAAATTCAAAGGGCTCTCCCGTGAGTTGATAGCCCTCCGGATAGCAAATGAACTCGAAGACGGCTCCTACGTAAATCTGGGCATAGGCATCCCGACCCTGGTTTCAGACTGGATTGAGGGTAGAGATATTGTCCTGCAGGCGGAGCTTGGTATGCTTAATACGGGTCCTTTAGCCTCCAGGGAAGATGTGGAACAAGATCTTATCAACGCCAGTTGTCAGCCTGTCACCGAACTGCCGGGTTCCAGTTATTTTTCTGAAAACGAGTCTTTTGCCATGATACGGGGCGGGTATATGGATGTGGCGGTTCTCGGCGCTTTACAGGTATCGGAAAAGGGCGATTTAGCGGGATGGTCCAACCCGGAAAGGGGTTTGCCCGAGGAAATTGGTAATATCGGCGGCTCCATGGACTTAGCTGTCGGGGCGAGGAAAGTGATCATAGCCATGATGCATACCACCAACGATGGCGATTATAAAATTCGCAAGGAGTGTACTTATCCTCTTACCGCACAGGGAGTGGTCGACCTAATTGTTACCGACCTGGCGGTAATAGAGGTCACGAAAAAGGGACTCTTATTACGGGAAGTCGCGCCCGGTGTTTCCGCCGAGGACGTTCAGTCCGTAACCGAGCCGGAATTAATCGTCAGCCGAGACTTACAGGAAATACAGTTATAAGAGAAAACGGTATATTTTAAAGCTTTTAAGGGAAGCGTGAAAGCTTCCCTTTTTTATTTGGTTTAAGTAAGATAGTGGGAATAGGAGGGGGGTAAGTGGAAGAGATATTAATAGCGCCTTGCGGGATGAACTGCGGTCTGTGCGGCAATCATCTGGCGATGAAATATGACCTCAGGAAAACCGGGATTATGAAGGCCTATTGCAGCGGGTGCCGTCCGCGGGGAAAGAATTGCACTTTCATGAAAAAGAACTGTGAACTGCTTGGAGAAGGCAAAGTGCAGTATTGTTTTGAATGTAATGAGTTCCCATGCCGCAGATTAAAGCACTTGGATAAGCGCTACCGGACGAACTACCACATGAGCATGATAGAAAATCTCGACTTTATTAAAAAGCAGGGGATAAGGAAATTTTTAAAGAAGGAAGAAGAGAAGTGGAAGTGCCCGGAATGTGGTGGGGTAATCTGCTGCCATAATGGAATCTGTTTTAGTTGCGGGATAGAGAAACTTAAAACCAAAAAGAAAAAGTATCGCTGGACTGATGACTAGAGACCCATAAGTCTGTTATAATTCTGAATATATAGTTGCGTTGTTTAAACGAGGCGAAATAAATGAACAAGAGAATCAAGGTGGGTGTTCTCGGGGCGACGGGTATGGTGGGGCAGAAATATCTAAAGCTGCTTCACAGCCATCCGTGGTTTGATGTGGTATATCTGGCCGCCTCGCCGAACTCCGCCGGTAAAAAATATGCCGACGCCGTTGCGGGACGCTGGCACATGAGCGAGGATATTCCTCAAGCCTATCGTAATATAGTTGTTGAGGATGCCGGTAATGTGTCTAAAGCCGCCGGTAAATGCAGCTTGATTTTCTCGGCGGTGGAGATGGATAAGAAAGCTATCCTCGCGCTGGAAGAAGAATATGCCGGCAGTGGATTTGCCGTTGTCTCCAATAACTCGGCGCATCGCAGCACTGAAGATGTGCCGGTGATGGTGCCGGAAATAAATCATAGCCATCTGGATATTATCCCGCAGCAGCGTAAGCAACGCGGCTGGAAAGATGGATTACTCGTCGTCAAGCCGAATTGCAGCATCCAGAGTTATATGCTGCCTATCTACGCTTTGATAAAAGCCGGCTATCCGATTGATAAGATGATCGTGTCCACGCTGCAGGCGGTATCCGGTGCCGGCTATCCCGGCCCGGCTTCTATCGACCTGATTGATAATGTTATGCCCACACTTGCCGGCGAGGAAGATAAATCGGAAATTGAACCGGCAAAAATCCTGGGCAGGGTAGCAGGCGGAAAAATCGTGTCCGATGCCAGCATAAAAATTTCGGCACACTGCAACCGTGTTGCGGTTTCTGATGGGCATACAGCCTGTGTAAGTTTAAAGTTCGCCGGCAAGAAACCCGGCTTGGAAGAAATCATCAAAATATGGCGTAATTTTTCATCACTGCCGCAGGAGCTTAAGCTGCCCACTGCCCCCAAACCGCCGATAATTTATCGTGATGAGACGGACCGCCCGCAACCTAGCAAAGACCGGGACGCTGGCAATGGTATGGCGGTAACGGTAGGCAGATTAAGACCGTGCAACGTCTTTGATATACGTTTCGTCGGATTACACCATAATACCGTCAGGGGTGCTGCCGGGGGTTCCATATTGACTGCAGAATTACTGGTAGCTAAAGGGCTGGTGAAATAGAAAAGGGGCTTGTGAAAATGAAGCCCCTTTTTGTTTGGCTATTGGCTCCCCGACAAGGATTCGTACCTTGAACCTATCGGTTACGTGTTGCCAGATTCAGCATATGTAGTACCGTTCCATGTATCTCTAGTCAATTCGTAAGACGCCCCGATAAACTCGATAGGCTTTCCTTCGTTGTCTTTTCTAAGTGAAGTTACGCTTTCTCCCGTTTTCCGGAAACCCAGTTTGGTTAATAATTTACAGGAAGGTGTGTTTGAAACAGCCGTCCCGGTGACAAATTTTTCGGCGTTGAAGTTGCTGAACACGTAATTGACGACGGCAATACAAGCTTCTGTGGCATATCCTTTATCTTGATAATCAGAATGCAAACAATACCCCAGGTTATATTCGGATTGTTTTTCACTATTTATTGCTATATAGCCGATTATTTTCTTTTTAACTTTTTCATATACTGCCAGGAAGCTATTACCTTGCGAAAACCAGTTTGTTATTTCTTTTACTTCTCGTTCACCGGTAGGGAAGGGGTAGTCGGAAAAAGAATATTCAGACGCTTCTTTATCTACAAAAATTTCCTGGAGTTCACACCAATCATCTGGAGAGAAGTTCCTGATTATCATCCTTTTGGTAGAGATATTAATCATATTATAAATATGAGGCCAAAAATTATTGGCTCCCCGACAAGGATTCGAACCTTGAACCTAGCGGTTAACAGCCGCCCGCTCTACCGTTGAGCTATCGGGGAATGCGGTAATATATCCTGATAATTATCGCTTTTTCCTGTTTTTTAGTCAAGTTACTGCACTCGGCTCTCAAAGCTGTTATAATAGTAATAGAGCGTGTTTCTCATGCATACATTCATGGAGGTTAAGTATTGCCTTTAAACGATAGAGATTATATGAAACCTTCTCCCCCGTCCAGGAGGAGGGTCTGGACGGGTGGAGGTTCCGGGGATTTCTGGCAGAATCCCGTCTACGTAATAATCATCATCAATTTTATGATTTTTATTGCTGCCTTAATCGATAAGGTAAAAATTATAAGCAATTTAGGATTATCGCCTTCACTGTTCACGGAAAAGCCTTGGACGATAATCACGAATATGTTCGTGCATGCTGAATTCTGGCATATCTTCGGCAACATGATTACCCTGTTTTTCTTCGGGAGAGTTATTTATCAACTGCTGGGATCAGGCAGATTTCTGCTCCTCTATTTCGGCGGTGGCATACTGGGTAATCTGCTCTATATCTGGCTGGGTACGCCGCTGTCGATAGCCATCGGAGCTTCCGGCGCGGTGTATGCTTTAGCCGGAGCGCTGGTGGTAATGATGCCGACGATGAGAGTGGCTATCTGGGGTATTATGCCTCTCTGGGTGGTGGTTCTTCTATTTTTTGGGGTTTGGTCGATACCTAACTTTATTCCCGGAGTAGCCTGGCAGGCCCACCTTGGGGGTCTGGCTGCAGGGCTGATTGCGGGATTCTTTTTCAGGAAAACAATGCGTTATATCTATTACCGTTAATGTGCTCGTGGTACGCACGCGCTAGCTTGACTTTTACGTTCGCCGCACTTATAATACTTAAGTTATCTTTTTTATTTTCCAACGTGGTTTGAGTTAGATGCCCGAGTGGCGCAATGGTAGCGCAACCGATTTGTAATCGGTAGGTTGGGGGTTCGAATCCCTTCTCGGGCTGGGTTGGTGCGGCGGGTCATGTCTGGAGGGATGCCGGAGCGGCCAATCGGAGCAGACTGTAAATCTGCCGCCCTAAGGGCTACGCAGGTTCGAATCCTGCTCCCTCCACTATAGCTTGTGCCCAAATACGATATTGATATAGACAAATAGTTATGAAAATCTGTATAATAATACCGACGCCCACATAGCTCAGTCGGTAGAGCACATTCTTGGTAAGAATGGGGTCATCGGTTCGAATCCGATTGTGGGCTCGGAATAAAGGGAGGATGAAATGGCAAAGCAGAAATATGACAGGACAAAACCGCATGTTAATGTAGGCACGATAGGTCATGTTGACCACGGCAAGACAACCCTGACCGCGGCAATAACGTTGGTATTATCAAAACAAAGTTCGGCAACGCAGTTCCGCCCCTTCGATAGCATTGATAATGCCCCGGAAGAAAAATCGAGGGGCATGACTATCGCTATCCAGCACGTCGAATACGAGACGGCAAAGCGACATTATGCTCATATCGATTGTCCCGGCCATGCGGACTTTATTAAAAATATGATTTCCGGCGCTGCCCAGATGGACGGCGCTATACTCGTTGTCAGCGCTCCGGACGGTCCCATGCCGCAGACCAGAGAGCATGTACTATTGGCTCGCCAGGTGCTCGTTCCTTATGTCGTCGTCGCCTTGAATAAAGTCGACGCCATGGAGGATGAAGAGTTGCTCGAACTGGTCGAAGTTGAAGTAAGAGAGTTGCTGACCAAGTACGAATTCCCCGGTGACAAGACGCCTATTGTAAGGGTAAGCGCGCTTAAAGCTCTTGAGTGCGGTTGTGGCAAGAAAGAGTGCCAGTGGTGCGGACCTATCCTGAAATTGATGGATGCCGTCGATGATTTTATTCCGGTACCGCAGCGTCTTATCGACCAGCCATTCTTAATGCATATTGAAGATGTCTTCAGCATTAAAGGGAGAGGCACTGTGCCTACCGGCAGAGTGGAGCGTGGTAAGGTTAAAGTAGGTGAAGAGGTTGATATCGTAGGATTGCGTCATGAACCGCGCCGTGTTGTTATAACCGGTCTTGAGATGTTCCATAAAATGCTGGACCAGGCCGAGGCTGGTGATGCTATCGGTGCACTCTTGAGAGGCGTAGAACGTGATGACCTCGAGCGCGGTATGGTTCTGGCGGCTCCAGGCTCAATCAAACCGCATACCTATGCTGAAGCCCAGGTATACGTCTTGAGTAAAGATGAAGGCGGACGGCATACGCCTTTCTTTAACGGATACAAACCCCAGTTTTACATCAGAACGACCGATGTTACTGGTACTATTGAGTTACCGGAAGGCGTGGAGATGGTAATGCCCGGGGATAACATCAATATGAAAATAAAGCTTATCTACCCGGTGGCGTTGGAGATAGGTCTGCGTTTCGCGATACGTGAAGGAGGAAGAACGGTAGGTGCTGGTACCATCACCCGTATCATAGAATAAAATGGCTAAAAAAGCTGATGCAAGAGGTATTATCTACCTTGCCTGTTCCGAGTGCAAGGAGAGGAATTATACGACTACCAAGAACAGGAAGAACGATTCACAGCGTTTGGAATTGAACAAGTATTGTCCCCGTTGTAGAATGCATCGGGTGCATAAGGAAACAAAATAAAGCAACGCTGTGAATAAGTCTGGAAGTTATCGGAAATGACACAACCAACCACCGCGAAACGAAAAGGTTTTAGACTATTTAATTATTTCAGTGAAATATTTAATGAGCTAAAAAAAGTTGTTTGGCTCACGCGCAGGGAAATTGTATATTTAACCGGGATGGTGCTCATTGTTACCATTATCGCGGGTATTGTCCTGGGAGCTCTTGACTTTGGTTTTTCAGAACTCGTAAGCAGGATTTTCATTGGGAATTAGGGTTTTCTCTTTGGAAATTGAGGTCGTCGTATGGGCGGTACGTTTAAAATCTTTTCCAGAAATTTAGGTAGCGAGGTTATTTGTGGCGGTAATTGAAAAACAATGGTTCGTTATTCATACCTATTCGGGGCATGAAGAACGTGTCAAGAAAAACCTGGAACAGCGTATTAAGTTCATGGACTCCGGAAATGAAATTACGCAGGTAGTCATACCTACTGAAGATGAGATAGAGGTCAGAAGTGGTCGCCGCCGCACGGTAACGCGCAAGATACTCCCTGGTTATGTTCTGGTAGAAATGAAAATGAATGAGAATAGCTGGAGTGTGGTGCGCAATACTCCGGGGGTCACCGGATTTGTTGGCAGTGGTAATACCCCCACTCCTTTACGGGAAAAGGAAGTTAGCGAAATAATCAAACAGATGTCGGCCGAGGCTCCGAAGGTCAAGGTCGGCTTCCGCAAAGGACAGAGCGTACGGGTTACCGACGGCCCGTTTATTGATTTTGTGGGTGTTGTCGATGAAATTAACATGGAAAAAGGCAAAGTCAAGGTGCTTCTCTCCTTATTCGGCCAGGAAACGCCGGTGGAGCTTGACTTTTTACAGATAGATAAATTGTAAATTTAGCGGAGAAGCATAATGGCAAAAAAAGTTAAAGCAGTTATTAAACTACAGATTCTAGCTGGGCAGGCAAATCCGGCTCCGCCGGTCGGTCCGGCTTTGGGTCAGCACGGGCTTAATATCATGGCTTTCTGTAAGGAATATAATGAGCGGACATCCAAGCAAACAGGGTCTATCATACCGGTGGAAATCACCGTATACGAGGATAGAAGCTACACTTTCGTTACCAGGACGCCCCCGGCTTCTGACCTGATCAAGAAAGCCTTGAATTTAGAGAAGGCAGGAGGCCGCGCCGGTCATGATATCGCCGGGACGATTTCCCGGCAGAAAATCAGAGAAATCGCCGAGTTGAAAGCTAAAGACCTTCATGCCAACAGCGTTGAAGCTGCCATGAAGACTGTCGAGGGAACCGCCCGTAGTATGGGAATAAAGGTGGAATAACATGGTTAAACATGGAAAGAAATATGAAGCATCATCGGCTAAAATAGATAAGGCTGCTGCATATCAGCCGAAGGAAGCGATTGAGCTGGTAAAAAAATCAGCCCCCGCCAAATTCGATGAGACGGTTGAACTCCATTTACGCATGGGTCTCGACCCGCGTAACGCTGCCCAACAATTAAGGGGAATCGCCTTATTGCCTCATGGTCTGGGCAAAAAAGTGCGTGTCCTTGTTTTCGCGCAGGGGGAGGCGGAAAGAATTGCCAGCGGCGCTGGGGCGGATTTTGTCGGCGGCGATGATATGATTAAAAAGGTGGAAGAGGGCTGGGTTGATTTCGATACAGCTATCGCCGTTCCGGAGATGATGGGCAAGGTGGGTAAACTAGGCAAAATCCTGGGCAGGAAAGGTCTCATGCCTAATCCCAAGTCGGGCACGGTTGTTGCCATGAATGATTTGCCCCGCGTCATCGAGGATGCCCGCAAGGGCAGGGTGGAATATAAGCTCGATAGAACAGCTATTATTCACGTACCGCTGGGCAAGGTCAGCTTTGAAGAAAAGATGCTGTTTGATAACCTCACGGCGATAATGGAAGCGGTAGTCAAAGCAAAACCGTCAGGCGCTAAAGGGCAATATGTCAAGAGCGCTTATTTAACTACCACCATGGGTCCAAGCGTAAAACTTGATGTTGCGTTGGCCACGTCTTTAACTGCCAGCTAGCTTTACGATAGACTAGAGTTGTGCTATAATATATTGACAACTAAATAATTAGTCCCGAGACAGCGGGTGTCCTTCAACAGAAGGACTTAATAAATGCCCGCCGAGGATATAAAGTACAGATATACTAAGTCCTCGTGTGTTCGGCATGAGGGCTTTTTGTTTACATAAAGTATGTCTCCGATGAAATACGGGAGGTATTGATAATGCCGACAAAAAAGAAAGAACAGGCAGTAGAAAGCCTGCAACAGATATTTTCTAAATGTGATATCGGCGTGCTGACCGATTACCGCGGACTAAAAACGACAGAAATAAATGAGCTGCGCAGCAAACTTAGAGATGCAAATATCGATTATAAGGTAGTCAAAAATTCGCTGGCGCAGATTGCTGCAAAAAATGCGGGTCTAGACCATATAATAGGTAAGTTTGAAGGACCGTTAGCGGTAGCTTTCGGATACGGAGAACCCACCAAAACAGCCAAAGCTCTGGCGGACTATATACGGGTATCAAAGTCAACCTTGAGTATTAAAGCGGGCTTTTTGCCGGATATGATTTTAAGCGCCGCGGAAGTGGATACTCTGGCAAGATTGCCATCGAGAGAGGTATTGCTGAGCAAGGTAATCGGTGGTATGAAGAGTCCTATTTACGGACTGGTAAATGTACTTGCAGGCCCCATTAGAGGAATGATGGGAGTATTACAAGCTAGAATTCAACAGTTGGAGGGACAGTAAAATGGCAGATGAAGTAAAAGCAGAAGAGACAGCAGCCGAAGATACCAAGAAACACAAGACTGTCAAGGCAAAGAAGGCCGGCGCAATCGACGATATTATGACGGCGATTAAAGGCATGTCTGTGCTGGAACTTGCGGAACTGGTAAAAGCGCTGGAAACCGAGTTTGGCGTCACTGCCGCGGCGCCCGTTGCCGTTGCCGCCGCCGCGCCATTGGGTGAAGCCGCCCCTGCCACCGAGGAACAGACGGAATTTACCGTTATTCTCACGGAAATCGGCTCTAATAAAATCAATGTTATTAAGGCCGTCCGCGAATTAACTAGCCTGGGTCTGAAAGAATCCAAGGACCTGGTAGAAGGCGCACCCAAACCGGTCAAGGAAGGCATCAACAAGGAAGATGCTGCCGCTGCCAAGGCAAAGCTGGAAGCTGCCGGCGCCAAAGCCGAAGTTAAATAGAGGCTGATAAATCAAGCAGGCGTGTCGATGTACCTGTTCGCCTGCTTGAAAATTCCCTTTGAATGACGTATAGTAGTCAAACAAAAGCTACAGTAAGGATTTAACTTCACGATGTCTCAAGGGGATTGGCACATATTACTCATAGTCGGTGGTATATTTATAGTCCTCGGTTTTGGCAGTATCATATGGGGCATACGTGAAGAGAAGAAGATATTTGAAGCTCTCTCCAGAATGCCCGACCTGCGTGAATTTTCCCTTAAACATATCGAGAGTCCACAACCGGGGGCTCTTAAAATAGGGGGGTGGATTGCCGTTGGTGTAGGCTTGATACTGTTGGTGGTGGGTATTATCTTCTGGAGTATAAGCTAAACGTTGATAAACATATATTGAGAGCAATAAAAGAATTAAGTAACAAAATGGGGGGCTTTTCGCCCCCCATATTCTTTTAAAAATACATCTTGCCGGGTCCGGTGGTATAGTGGAACACCGGTCTATCTACTTTAAGGAAAACCAACGGGCAATGCTTGAGTCCCGCCGGAATAAATACCAGACTGGTTTTGGTGATGATGTGCTTCTCATCACCCAGCCATAACTCTACCTCTGCCCCCAGGTCGTACGGGTCGTTATTATCGGTCCCGATGAAGGCAATAACTTCATCGTAATCGTGCGTATGCGGGCCCGTACCTATACGTTTTGCTTTTTCAATGGCTTCCGCTGAAAGCGCAGGTCGCGGCATAATCCAGACACATTCCATGTAGAAAGCCCCGGGGGCAACATCATTATCCAGATAGAGCACGCGACCGCCTCTGCCTTTACCCGCCGGGCCTAGATTTGGAGGACTCCATGCGGCTTCAACCTTGGGCATTTTAAGCTCGCTGATGATGTATTTCCCATATTTTGTTTTAGGCATAAATTATACTCCTTTATAGAGGAATAAAAGCGAGGAGAATCGCTTCTTCAAGCCTCCCCGCTAATTATGATTTTTCAGGATTGAATGTATTTATCACTTCTTAATAGCTTTGCCGCAGGGGAAAGCCATCATAAAGAACACCGGCTTGGTAATATTACGGATGATTAGCGGGCCGACCTCCAGGTTAGGTGGAATAAAAACGGCAAAGCTTTTCTTGACGATATGCTTTTCACCGCCGATATGGATTTCTACCTCGGCGCAAAGGTCGTGGATGCTCTCATAATTGTAGCTGTAAAAACCGATAAACCTGGTGTAGGGTTCGGTATTCGGGTCCATGATTTTCTGCTCTTTTGGTCCGCCGGGTAACAGCCAAACGTTCTCGCTGCCGAACTCCGCCCCTTTTACCGTATCCTGGTCGATGTAAGCCAGGCGTTTGGTCGTTTTCTTATCGGTCGGTTTACGGTAGGTAGGCAATTTCAGGTTCGGTTTATCCATTTTCACAAAGCATTTTGCGTATTTTAATTCAGCCATTATATTTTACCTTCTCTCATTTCATTATCCGGAAATACTTAAATGTACATTGCGCCGGGGCCGATAGTGTAATGGAACAAACCCGTTTCCATGCGGACTTTCAGCGGGCAGTGGGTAACATTCGGTGGGATATAGACGACGAAGCTCTTGGTTAAGATGTATTTTTCGTCTTCCAGCCAGAATTCCACTTCGCCGTTAAGTTCCTCCGGGTGCTCCAGGTCCAGCCCGAAGAAGGAGAGAAGCTCCGGGAAAGGGTGTGCGTGCGGTGGAACGCCCTGGGCCGCCTGCGCCATCTGGGGATTTTTCTTAATCATCTCTTTTATTTCCGCCTCGGTGGGCCTGGAACGCGGCCGTTGGTTAGGCATTTTTTGACCCCACAGCCAGACGATTTCCGAGTAAAACCCGCCGGGAACGACGTTTTCATCCGTCCAGACGACGTGTTCCATGCCGCGGTGGTAGCCGTCCACCGGTCCGTCCCCGATCATATCACGCTCCCATTCACGGTAAGGGGGGAGAGGGACGTTGGGCATCAGTTCCGTACAGATTAAATGACCGTACTTTGTTTTTGCCATGTTATTTAGTCCTTTCTCATTGTACTTGAATTAATTGCTTCTTATATTATACAGGAAATCGTATTATTTTGAATCCGGGTTCCTTCCCGGCATTGCCTTAGCGAAGTCGCCGCAGCCCAGCATAATAGTCATTTCTATATGGGGACGGGTCACTTTTTTCCAGGTCAGCGGTCCGTGCTTGGTGCCTTTGGGCAGGAAAAGCGCTGTCGTCCTGTCGAAAGAGAGCGGCTGTCCATTGACGTCTATGGTCATCTCCCCACCGAGAGCTTCCGGATTATCCGGGTCGCTGCCGATGTGCATTACAATCTCGTTATAGTTATGGGCATGCTCGAAAACGTAAGGGTTGGGGGTAGGTACATCGTAAATCCAGCTGACTTCTACATAGGTATTACTCCCGGGCACGAGGCTGTTACTCATGTAGGTCATGGATGGCACCTGGTGTCCCCTGTGCTTACCGACAGCCTGCACGCCGACCTCGTAAGCGGGTTTTCTAACGAGTAGTTTATTGTAATCCATTTTAGGCATGGTTTGTATGCTCCTTCCAGAGTAAGAATTGGGGAAAAATCTACGATAGCAATTATGCTTGTTTATTGACTGATTTTATATTCATTTTGAGGTGAGTGTCAATTTTACTGATTTCATGTATAATCTAGAAATGTTTCTACATATACGATTTTTATGAAGGAGGAGATGATTAAATGAAACGAACATGTATTAAAACTATTTCGATTCTGATACTCTTAATTACTACTTTTCTTTTAGTATTTTCCAGTTGTACTGTTGCTGGGCCTACTGGACCCCAGGGATTACAGGGAGAGCAAGGACCTCAAGGGCCGCAGGGACTGCAGGGAGAACAAGGACCACAAGGCTTGCAGGGAGAACAAGGGCCGCAGGGTGAATCATTGGAACTAGATGGAATAGTATCGGTAACCGACTTCGGAGCGGTTGGAGACGGTGAGCATGATGATACCGCTGCCTTCCAGTCTGCAATTGATTCACTAGCTGACACGGGAGGAACAGTACTTGTTCCATCAGTAGGCGGAGGAATGGGGTACGTGTTAACTGATACCGTGAATGTTAAATCAGGTATTGTACTAATTGGGAGTCTTTCGGGTTATGCTAGTAATTTGAATGCTGCTTATTTATGGCCAGAAACCCATGTGAAAGGGGCAAAAATATTTGCTAGGCCTCAGATGCTGAATGAACCTCTATTTCAGATGGAGCGTGGTAGTACGGTCAAGGGTTTCTGGATTATTTATGACGAACAGCCCATGCCCTCAGATGAGGAATTCCAAGATCCGCAATCACCTTATTATTATCCAACGTTTGAGGTTGCTAAAACTAACTTTATCAAAGACCATGTAAAGGCATACGGTCCAACTTTTTATCTACCCTTGGGTACCAATTGTGCTATCGAAGATATTAACGCCGATCGGTACTATGACTTTTTTTCTTGAAGGAAGGCGCCAAAGTCAACATTAATCATATTTCTTTATATGGCTATAACCGAGCATTTGTCATTCAGGAATCTTATGATGTAAATACAATAAGTAATATTAGTGTTGTGCCGAATGTTGGGCCAACTACTCCTGCCGAGGTAGACTATCTCGGAAAAACTTGGAAGTGGATCTATGCCATTTTAGTCTCTCGGCAAGATAATATAGGGATGCAAATTGGTATTTCTGACGGGTATAGCTTTGACAATGTCTTTTTTCACGGTGTTCACACCGCAATACAATTGGGAGCCTCTGAAAAATTTCCTATATATAATCCCGTAGAAAATACTTATTGGATTCCTGAACACCCCGCCACAGGTCCATGGGGCGAGATAGTTAATATTTTAATAGACGCATGTAATACAGGGTTCCATTTCATATGGCCGACGGTTAATAGTAATCGTATTACTAATCTTCAGGTTCATACCAACTTTTTTGATGGGAGTATTTATGAAGCTTCTACAGGTACAGGAAGTTTGGTAAATGTTGGAAAACAGGCAATTTTCCTTGTTGAGCCGACTTATAATAAGTCAAACAATATCTCATTTATTCCCACAGTCCTAATTAGTAACTTTACAGGTTGCTCTTTCAATGATTCTGTCCGTTATTATACCGCGTCTGCTATGGCATCTGAAGCAAATGGCAGAGTATTTCTGATTGGAGGCGATATTTCTATGGAATTCTTTGGTTTTTTACTGATGTATCCATTATCCATGGAAGACTATACGTTTGCAGCTGCTGCAACCGCCGGAGATGTGAGTATTAGAATAAGGGGCTTACTGCGTGACGGATATCCTTACCCAGATATAAAAATAGATAAATACAGAATGAGTAATTTGTAGATTATATTTAATACTTACTCCGTCCTTCTGGGTCTATACTGCACGGCCTCGGCAACATGGTTCGCTTTAATCGTGTCGCAGCTTTCCAGGTCGGCGATAGTAAGCGCCAGTTTCAGTATGCGGTGGAAGGCGCGGGCGGAAAGGTAGAGCTGTTTCATGGCTGCCTGTAGCAGGCTCTGGGCTGCGTCCTCGACGTGGCAGAACTCCCGTATCTCGGCAGGCGTCATCTCGGCGTTGCTGGTCAGCCTGGTGCCTCTGAAGCGCTTTAGCTGCCGTTGGCGGGCGGCGGTAACTCTCGATTGCACTTTCTCCGATGTCTCCCCCATGCGTTTGTCCGTCAGCTTTTCGTAGTCGATATGCGGCACCTCGACGAAGATGTCTACCCTGTCTATAAACGGCCCGCTGATACGCCGTTGATAGCGTGAAACGATACTCTGCGGGCAGGTACACTTGTGGAAGGGGTCGCCGTAATAGCC
>MGMT01000007.1 GCA_001796525.1 Chloroflexi bacterium RBG_13_51_52
TGAAGATAACAATTATCGGGGCAACCGGGAATGTAGGTTCCTGCGCGGCTTTCAATATTGCTATCCACAGGACTGCCGACGAACTGGTGCTGATAGACAACCCGCGACCGGACCTGCTCAAACTGCATGCTATGGATATAAACACCGCGGTAACCGGACAGGACATGCTGGTGCGGACTGGCGATTACGCCGATATGGTCGGTTCTGATATCGTGGTTGTGGCGGCGGGGTCGGCGCAGGTGGTCAAATCGCGCATGGAAGTGCTGCCGCAAAACCTGCCGATTATCCAGGATATTTCCAAAAAAGTAAGGCAGTACTGCCCTGACGCCGTAGTCATCACTGCGACCAACCCGGTCTGTCCCCTGAACTACGCCATGTACCGCTGCTGCGAGTTGGACAGGAAAAAGATAATCGGCTATTCCTATAACGACTCGATACGTTTCCGTATGAGGCTGGCAGATGCATTAGGATCGGCGTCTAGCCGGGTGGAAGGCTGGGTTATCGGAGAGCACGGTAACAGCCAGGTGCTGCTATTCAGTACCGCCAGTATCGACGGCAAAACAGTAGCTGTCAGCGAGGAGATTAAAAAGAGAATACGCCAGCAGGTGCCGGACGGGCAAAAGCTGCTGGAAGAGCTAAGAGAAAAAACAGGGCGCACGGCTGCCTGGACGACGGCGGTGGGGCTGACAGCGGTATGCCGAGCTATAATGGAGGACAAAGGGGAAATGATTCCCTGCTCCGTTACGCTGGACGGCGAATACGGCTGCAAGAACTTGAGCATGTCCGTACCGGTTACCCTTGGGAAGAGCGGAGTAAAGAAAATACTGGAGTGGAAGATAGCCCCCGAGGAGCAGGAGCTTTTAAACAAGTCCATCGAGGTACTCAAGCCAGCGATGGAATATGTGGAAGAGCTGCTACATTTATGCTAAAAGGACAGACATTTAAAAAGACATCAGGACGGGGTGTATTATGAGCAATCAAAGATTCCAAAAGCTGCTTGAATCAGGGCAAATCGGCAGAGTGCGCACGCGCAACCGCATGATCAAGACCGCCAACGGGACTTCGTTCATCGAGCCGACGGGCTACGTAGGTGATAGAGCGCTGGCTTACTATGAAGCCATGGCGAAGGGCGGGGTGGGGCTTTTGATAACGGAGTCCTGCGGCGTGGAATACCCGCTGGGGGTACAGCACCCGCCTGTACAGTTCCACCTCGATGACGATAAATACATACCCAGCTATAGCGAACTGGTGAAAGTAATACACAAGCACGGCTGCCCGACATTTATACAGTTTCAACACGCCGGACCCTGGAATCCTACCGGACTATTGCCCAAGCGCGACACCAAAGCCGCCTCGGCGTTAACGCAGGAAGAACTTCCGGGTCCGGGCTTTGCCGTGCCCCGGGCGATGAGCCATGACGAGGTGCTGGAATACATAGATATCTGGGCGAAAGCCGCCGAACGCGCCGCCAAAGCAGGCTATGACGGCGTGGAGATAAACGGAGGCACCTGCCACCAGATAAACACTTTCTTATCCCGCGTCTGGAACAGGCGCGAGGACGAATACGGTCCGCAAACGATAGAAAATCGGGCGCGCTTTATGGGCGATATCGTGAGGGAAATCAAGAAGCGACTCGGCCAGGACTTCCCGGTCACGTGCCTTATTAACATCGTTGAGTACCGGCATCCGAAAGGCACGACCATCGAGGAAGGCGTGCAGCTTGCCAGATACCTGGAGGAAGCCGGCGCCGACGCCATCCAGTGCCGGGCGCACAGCTACCATCACCGCGACGGCCTGATTCAGCCGGAAAAGATGTTTTACCCGGAACCCCCGGATGACCTGCCTAAAGACCTTGATTGGAGTCGGAAGGGGAAAGGGGCTTTAGTCCCCCTCACCGATGCCGTCAAGAAAGTGGTCAAAGTGCCCGTTTTCTGCGCCTGCCGGCTCGACCCGATTATCGGGGATGAATACCTGCGGCAGGGCAAGCTGGACTTCGTCGGCATGACGCGGCGTTTGCTCGCCGACCCCGAGTTGCCCAACAAAGTAATCGAAAACAGGCTGGAGGATATCCGGCCCTGCACCGGATGCCTGCACTGCATCGATGTCCGCAATAAAAACCAGCTTTTAGAGTGCATGGTTAACGCCTCGCTGGGCAGAGAGAGAGAATACGAGCTAAAACCCGCCGGGAAAAAGAAAAGGGTAATGGTGGTGGGAGGAGGACCATCCGGGCTGGAGGCGGCGCGGGTGGCGGCTTTACGAGGGCACGAGGTGAGGCTCTACGAAGCAACGCCGAGATTGGGCGGACTGGTGCCCATGGCGGCAATGGTCAAAGATATAGACATTGACGACTTTTTAGACCTGGTAAAATACTTCAAGACCCAGCTGTCTAAAGAGGGCATTGCCGTATATACGGGGAAAAAGGCGGGCGGGGCGGAAATCGACGCATTTAAGCCGGATGGGCTGATACTGGCGGCGGGGGCATTGCCCGGCAAGCTTACGATACCCGGCAGCGACCGGAACAGCGTAGTCAATAGCAGCCAACTACTAAAACAATTGCGCTTTTTCATGCGGTTCTTCGGGGCGAAGACGCTACAAAAGCTCACGAAAATCTGGATGCCTATCGGTAAAAGGGTGGTTATCGTGGGCGGCGCTATCCACGGCTGCGAGACGGCCGAATTCCTGATAAAGCGCGGGCGGCAGGTGACTATCGTCCATGACGGTAAAGCCCTCGCTGAAGGCATACCGGTAGAGGACCAGATGCGTTTCTTACCCTGGCTGGATAAAAAAGGCATCGTACGCTACACCTTCGCTAAATTCGAAGAAGTGACGGAAAAAGGACTGGTTATCACCACCAAAGAAGGCGAAAAGAAGACCCTGGAAGCCGATACGATTTTAGTAACCCTGCCCTACCAGCCGAATACTGAAATCGCCGAAAGCCTGGCAGACAAAGCGCCGGAGGTATATAAAATCGGCAGCTGCGCCGAGCCCGGGCTGATCGTGAACGCCATCGCTGATGGGGCGAAAATCGGACACAGACTATAACACATATTACGCCAAATTCCAGATGACTATTTCTACTATTCAACAGAGATGCTATAATTTACATAGTATAAAAATATACGAAACAGGTCTTTTTCAAACCCAGAAGGAGAATAAATGGAAATCTCTGGCGTACGCAGGAATAGTAAATTGATAATAGACGGCGCGCTTTACAACGTTGAAGAAGCCGAGTTCACCAAGCCGGGCAAGGGCCGCTCCGTTTACCGCTTGAGACTGAAAAACCTGCGCGACGGCAGAGTTATCGACCGCACGTACCGCTCCGGAGAATCTGTGGATGAAGCATCGCTGAATACAGAGGAAGAACAATACCTCTACCATGAAGGCGACCAGTATATTTTTATGAACTCCAAAACCTACGAACAGCACGCTATCTCCGAAGACCTGCTCGGCATTAAGAAGAATTTCCTGAAAGAAGGCATGGAGGTGATCATGCTGATGATGGGCGATGAAGCTATCGACATCACGCTCCCGATAAACATCGACCTCAAGGTAATCGATACTGAAATGTCGACCAAGACAGCCACCATCACCCCGCAGATGAAGTCGTCAATAGTTGAAACAGGCTACAGCGTCGGCACGCCGTCCTTCATTAAAGTGGGGGACGTTATTAAGATAGACACACGCACCGGCAATTACGTGGAACGCGTTTCCACCGGCAAGTGACCGATGTCAGAAGATGAGCAAAAGCGACTCGCCCGACTGGAATCGAATCTAAAACGGCGGGCTTTGATTTATGAGTTCATCCGCGATTTCTTCAAAGAGCAGGGCTTCCTCGAGGTAGAGACACCCATCCGCGCCCCGGCCATAGCGCCGGAACCTTTTATCGTCCCCTTTGAAAGCGAGGGCTGGTTCCTGGCGGCTTCGCCCGAACTGCACATGAAACGCCTGCTGGCGGCCGGCTATCATAAGATATTCCAGTTCAGTCACTGCTTCCGCAAAGGGGAGAGGGGACGGTGGCATAATCCGGAGTTCATCATGCTGGAGTGGTACCGCCAGGGCGCCGACTACATGGAAATCATTCGGGACACGGAAAAGCTGGTAACGGGGATAGCGCAAAAGCTGGGGATGAAAAACAAAATAAAGTACCGGGGGCAGGAAATAGATGTCAGCCTGCCCTGGCCCAGGGTGACCGTTAAAGACGCTTATACTAAAGCTGCCGACTGGGACCCGGTGGCTGTAAACGACACGGAGAGATTCGACATGGACTTCGTGGAGAAGGTGCTGCCGCGGTTTAATAAAGACCGCCCTACCGTGCTGATAGATTACCCCGCATCGCAAGCCTCGCTGGCAAGGTTAAAGGTGAATAATCCCCTGGTCGCCGAGCGGGCGGAGGTGTTTATCGGGGGACTGGAACTGGCCAACGCCTACAGCGAACTGGCTGACGCCAAAGAACAGGCAAAACGCTTTAGGGAAGAGATAGCGCAAATCAAACGCGAACGCAAACAGCAAATGGCGATGCCGGAGAAATTCCTCGAAGCGATGGTAAATTTATCCGAATGCGGGGGAATAGCCCTGGGCATCGATAGACTGGTAATGCTGTTCTGCGATGCGGCTTCAATCGACGACGTGACGGCTTTTACCGAAGATACCGTGTAAAAAACATTTTGCCACGCCGATTTTACTGTGCTATCCTTTTATTAGTCGCTAATTCTCCAGGGGGTGAAAAATGATGTTCGAGAAAGTCCTGGTCTGCCTGGATGGTTCCGCCCTCGCCGAACAAATTCTGTCTTATATCGCCGGGGACAGTCGCAGTTTCAAGAAAATAATACTCCTTAAAGTCATTGCCGCACCGGGTGTCGATATACCTATCGGGGTGCCGGGTGAAACCTCCGGCACGCTGCAAACAAAGTCCATGCTCGACCATGTAAAGAAAGAGCTGGAGGAAACGCCTGATTATCTGGAGTCCAGAGCGCAGCCGTTTAGAGAGATAGGGCTTGATGTGGAGTGTGTGGTTTTAGAAGGCACGCCAACCAAGGCGATTATCGATTATGCCCATGATAGCGACGTTGGTCTTATAGCTATTGCCACCCACGGGCATTCCGGCCTACGGCATATAACGATGGGGAGCACCGCGGAATACATACTCAAGCACGCCGGTCTCCCAGTGCTGATGGTGACACCGAAGAAAAAGCGTTAAAGACTGTCGCCTTTACCGCTGAATCCCCTTTTGCTCAAAGAGTCTTTCGTTCTTTTCCGCTTCCGAGGTGGGTTTGCCTGTAACGGGGTGGTTGTAGTGGAAGGGGAAGATGTAGCCGGATAGATAGCGTCCATCATTCAAATCGATAGGGATATCCGGCTTGGGACCGCGGAACTCGCCTTTAATATAGGGTCGGTTCACATCCTCCGGCATAGCCCATTCCCCGGCGAGCCTGACGGCATAGGGAATAACCCATTTGATGGACAGGATTTTCCAGATTCCTTTTTCCTTGATATAGCACATCTCATAAATCCCGCTGACGAACGAGCGCCGGATACTGTCGCCGCGGGGAACGAAGATGCCCCCGAAAGCATACCACCTGCCTTTAGCCGTCTTTCCGTTGGGGTCGATATCAACTATCCCAGCAATCTGCATTACCTGGTGCATGAAATCCGGCGGTGAGACCTTCATGAACTCGAAGTACTTTTTCACGCCTGCCTTGCCCAGATATTTGCCCTCAAGCCAGTCCAGGCGGACATCCGGACTATCGGCAAAGCAGTCCACGATTTCCTGGTACATCATGTGTTCCACGTAATAGCCGTAGGCTTTTTGCAGCTTCTTAATCGCCTCGATATCTTTTAAGACCGTAAGTTCTTTCTCCTGCGCTTTGACCTTTTTCTCCAGGGCTTCGATTCTACCTGTTAAAGCGGCGGCGTCCATAATGAATCTCCTTTTTACGCTTGCTTTTTACGGTGTATATCTGACTGGATATAAGCTTTCACGTATTTATGATAAAGCTCTTTAGCCTGGGACTCGTCTATGGTATTTTTAATAATGGCGCGGCCATCCGGAAAGACAAATATTTCCTGTTCCCCTGCCTGAAAACCAAGCATGTACTTGTATTTCTTTATGTTGCCGACTTTTTTTCCCAACTTAACCGCCAGCTCATTTAAATCTACTTTTTTTACCCCGGTATCCACCACCTGGACGGCACGGCTCTGCCCGCAAAGCGAGGTCACTTTTTCCGTGAATTTTTTTCCCAGGAATTCGTATACGCCGTTACAGGCCCGGCAATTGTCGCGTTTTTCCACCTTTATATGGTCGTAAACGCCACGCCAGATATCGATGAACACAAGATCGCGGCTAATTTCATCTCTGGCGGTGATAATCTTTATCGCCTCGGTAGCCTGTATCGCTCCGATGATAGCCGGCATCGTGCCGATTATTCCGGCTGTCTCGCAGGTGGCGGTTTCTTCCGCCGGCGGCATTGACGGCGAAATACAGCGGAAACACGGTGTCTCGCCGGGAATAATTGTCATGGTCATGCCGTTTGCTGCGATAGCGCCCCCGTATATCCAGGGTATTTTGAGCTTTAGGGAGACGTCATTGATCAGGTAGCGGGTTTCGGCGTTGTCGAGCCCGTCCAGTATGACGTCGGCGCCCCGGCAGAATTTTTCGATATTGCTGTAGTTTATATCGGCGACGATGCCCTGCACCTTTACCGTCGAGTTTACCTTCTTTAGATGTCGCTCTGCCGCTATCGCCTTGGGCAGCTCGGCTTTGATATCCGCTTCGTCAAAAAGCACCTGTCTTTGCAGGTTATGAATTTCAATAAAGTCCCTATCAATGATTTTAACGTTGCCTACCCCCGCCCGGACCAGCAGGCTGGCGATGTTGCACCCCAGGGCTCCGCACCCGATGACAACCATGCTGCTTTCCAGCAGCTTGACCTGCCCTTCCTCACCGATGCCGGGCAGCATGGTCTGCCGTGAATACCTGTTTCTCAAACGCCTGTCAAGCAAGAATACGCCCCCTCGTAAGCATCATTGTATCTTAAGAGATATGTCCTGACAACTGCGTTTTTTGCCGGTGTTTATGGAAAAACCGGAGAAATCTTATTCTCCGCGGAGTTTCCTTATCATTCCCCTTAAAGTCTGCCATAAGCCGTTAGCGGCGTCTAATTTATCCTTCGGGGCTATTCTTTCACCGTAGCGCACGTTTTCATACATACCGGTGATGTCTTTCAAAGGCATGCGGCTGTCCGGCACCTTGTTTTCTATGCGCCTGGCGTATTCTTCGGCGGTCTCATGGCGGTGGCGTGGCAAACCGGAGCGGCCGGCTTCCCACTGCAAATGGCGGTATATCTCCCTGATGTCCAGCTTGCCCATGGCATTTTCATCGAAAACATACGGGGGTGCGGCGGGGGACTTTCTCTGGAATCTCTGCCCCATCATCTGGAAAAGTAATTTTAAATCGTCTTTTAAGCCGCGCCAACTGAAAAGCGACTCGCGCGTCTCGTCGATTTCCTCCAGCGCGCGGCGCTGGCGATATCTGGAGATGGCTTTAGCCAGGAAGAAGATAACAACACTGATGATTATGGCTATTACAAACCACTTGATAATTTCCGTAACTACCGGGGGTATTTCCGGGTTGGTTATATCCGTAATTCCCGGTATGGTCATATTGCCCGTTTCTTCCGGCGGGAGTGTCTGTTCGCTGCGGAAGAGGCTCATAAACCATATAATAAATATGGCAATACCTTCAAAGAGGTAAACGAAAGGCCAGATAATATAAGAAAATACCGTCCCCAAAAATCCGAAGACCGCTTCGGCGCCGCGTCCTATAGCATTGAAGAAATCCGGGGATAAAGTGGAGGCAACGCCGAAACCGACGAGAATCATCCCGCCGACAACACCCAGCATAATCGGCAGCCAGCGCCAGACGGAAGTCAGTTTGGCTTCTTCGCTGGGCATCGTTCTACGCATATTGTAGAGATGACAGATGGCAATCGCCAGCAGCCCGAAAAAGAAGAAAGCGATGATATTAATGCCGATTTCCGGACCCGGCGTGGGCAGCCTGCCCGATGCACCGGTAACCTGCCAGAGTATAATTAAAATAACCAGAGCCACCATGCCAAGTATGAAGGAGCGGTAGATATCCCTGAAATAGGAGGTCGACTGCCCCAGCATGATTCCACGCCACCAGAGGTAGATAATCGCCGGTATAGCCACCACAATGGGGCTGGGATTGGTAAAAGTATCGCCCAATATCTTCCAGATATGACCGAACCAGCCGCTCTCGAAAAACCCGTACCCGTCGGCATATTCTACCGCCAGCACCAGCAGCATGGTGACCAGGCCGCAGCCGATGACGATAGTCTGGACCGCCCACATCGGCAACTTTTGACTGACGAATATCCTGGTGACCAGCAGTGAAACCACGATAACGATAATAACGGAAGCCAGACTCAACACCGGGCGGGCTTCGGAAAAAAACGGCCAGACCCCCACCCAGTTCAACCAGGGAGAAACCCAGAAAGCTTCCATGAGAATGACCGCCAGCGGGTAAAAAACCACCGCCAGCCAGTCGAAATTCTTAATTTTCCCCATCGTTGTCATTTAACCCGGCGCCTCTTTCAGCCCTATTTGTTTGACCAGTTCCCAGGCGACCTCATCACTGACACGGAAAACAGGAATATGTCCGGCGCTGATTTCCTGACCTTGAGAGCCTACCGCAATCAAAGCCACGCTCCGCCCCACTCTCTTTAAATCCAGCAATGCTGCCATAAGCTTCTCGTCAGGCTGGGCGGAAATCACTACCAGAGTGCTGCCCCAGGGGAGACTGCTGGCTTCTTCACGCATGTACCTGACCACCGGTATCGTTTCCACCTGGTGGAGCTGCGCCAGCACTTCCAGTATTCGCAGCATCTGGTCCGGGTGCTGGCTGTGCGGCACCGTGATCATGCCCTGCGAGAAGCGTGTTATCTGGTTAACATACAGCCCGACGCGAAAGCCGGCGTTCAAAGCATGCTGGGAAATCGAAGCTGCGGTGATGATGCCGAGTTCCTGCAGCTGGTAAATACTGCCCCATAAAGGCGCTCTCAAAGTGCGCACATCGAGGAAAATGCTGATATCTATGGTAGTTGTCGGCTCGTACACCTTGGTCTGCAATTTGCCGAGCCGGGCGGTACTCTTCCAGTGTATCCGCTTCAGGCTGTCGCCGGGCTGGTATTCCCTGACTCCGGCCGTAAGCACGGGGTCCTGGAAAAGGTGATGTTTCAACCGGATATCGCCGAAGAGTTGCTGCGAAGGTATGCCCAGCTTTTCCAGAGGCACCAGACGGGGATACACCAGAAGATAGTCCAGTTTATCAATCTGCATATCTCTGCGGAAGAATCCAAAAAGGTCGCCTGACTGAATACGCGTGGGCCCGAAAACAAAAGCGCCCCGCTGCGGGCACTTAATGGGGAAGCGACGCTTTACCTTGTGGTACATGCCGATGGGAAAGATATTGGTGAGGGTGACGCGGTCTTCATGAGAGGATGAAGCTTTGCCTTTCAGAAGGTCCAGCTTCTCCGGCAGCTCGTCTTCTATTTTAAGCCACGGCAAAGGCAGGGGCTTACGATTGACAACCTCGATTTCAAAGACGACTTCTTCGCCGAAAAAGACCTGGTGATGACTCAACCGGCGAGTGTATTCGATGCGGCGGAGACAATACTTGTTCCAGAGTCGCGATACACCGCCGGTCAGGATAAAAAGCAAGGAAACCAGAGCAAGCGGCACCTGATGGAGCACCAGACTCACAATAAAGATGATTACGGCGATAAAAATCCAGTGGTCGCCCCGCATTCCCTATGCCTCCCCGGCGACGCCTTCGTCTTCTACCGGCACAAAAACAGAATCTTTAATCTCCTTTAAAGTCTCTTCCGCTTTTTGCCCGCGCAGCCGGCTTTCCGACTTGGGGATGATGCGGTGAATCAATACGGGGGTCATCAGGTATTTAATATCATCCGGGTTCACGAAAGCCCTGCCCCGGATAGCGGCAAACGCCTGGGAGGCGTTATAAAGTGCCAGCATCGCCCGGGGACTGGCGCCGAGTTCGACGGCAGCATTTTTCCGGGTGGCATGGACCAGGCGGATGATATAATCTTCGACATCAGCGGCGACATGCACCTCGCGGCACTCATGCTGCATTTTTATCAATTCATCGGCGGAAATAACCGAAGATAACCCTTCAAGCGGGTCGTCCCGGCGGAAACGCGAGAGAATAGCTCGGTCGTCCTCAAGTGAGGGGTATCCTATCTGTATTTTCATTAAAAAGCGGTCGAGTTGGGCTTCGGGGAGGGGAAAGGTGCCTTCCAGTTCGATGGGATTCTGGGTTGCCATGACCAGGAAGGGGCGGGGTAAAGGACGGGTCTCTCCTTCGGTGGTAACCTGGCGTTCCTGCATTGCCTCCAGCAGCGCCGACTGCGTTCTTGGGGTGGCGCGGTTGATTTCGTCCGCCAGCACTACCTGCGACATCACGGGGCCCGGGCGGTACTCAAAGTCAGAAGTTTTCTGGTTGAAGATATAAGTGCCGGTAATATCGGATGGCAGTAAGTCCGGGGTGCATTGAATACGACGGAAGGAGCAGCCGAGTGATTTTGCCAGGGATTTCGCCAGGACGGTTTTGCCCAGGCCCGGCACGTCCTCCAGGAGAATGTGCCCTTCGCAGAGTAAAGCGACTATCGCCAGCTCGACAACTTCACCCTTGCCGACGATAACACGTTCCACGTTTTCTTTTATCCTGCCGGCGGCTGCCTTGATACGCTGTACGTCTTTTTCTTCCATTTATTAAATCGCTTTCTATATCTAATTATAACAACTCTGAATATTATAACAGTTTAACTATTTTATGGCTATTAAACGTCATATTCATCAAGGATACTGCCGACCATTTGTTCCAGGATATCTTCCAGCGTAAGAAGGCCGGTAATATCGCCCTGTTCATCGAGGACGACCGCCTGGTGCATTTTTCGGCTTTTGAAATGCCGGAGCTGGCTGTTGATTTTTTTATTTTCCGAGATGAAATAAGGCGGCCGGATAAGCTTTTTCATGGAACGCAATTTCATGTTTCCTCTTTTTTTACCGAGGAGGTCTTTGGCATGGATAAAGCCGATTATTTCCTGGGTCTTACTGTTTTTTACAGGGTAACGCGAAAAGCCGTGTCTTTTTATAGTCTTTAATGCCTGATCAATGGTCTGTTCCGATGTTAAAGTTACCATACGCCTCTTGGGCACCATAACATCAGCCACAGATTTATCATTCAGGGTAAAGATCTTGGCAAGCATGTCCTTTTCTTCGGCAGATATGGAGCCATCCTCCCAGCTCATGTTGATTAAGGTCTTGACCTCTCCCTCCGTTACGATATCCCGGCGGGTACGGGAGATATCAATATCCACGAGGAGCAGTAATTTCCGGACCAGGAATGTCGCTCCGGCGATTACAGGTTGGAAAATGGTCATGATTCCCTTGAGTATTGGCGCAGTGAGGAGAGAGATACGTTCGCTGTGGTACCTGGCATATACCTTGGGTGTTATTTCAGCGAATATTAGGATAATGACCGTGAGTACGGCGGTAACATAAATTATACCCGCATCGCCCCATAGGGAAAGCGCAATAGCGGTCGCGATAGCCGACATGGCGACATTGACGAGATTATTACCGAGTAGAATCGTCCCGATAAGCTTTTCCGGTTTTTCCAGAATTCCTTCAACAATTTTAACGCCGCGCTTATGTTTTTTTGCTACCTGGCGCAGGCGGACCCGGTTGACCGTCATGAGGGCGGTCTCCGAGCCGGAAAAGAAGGCGGAGCAGCCAAGCAGCAGCACTATCAATATCCACAATGATATCTGCGGCGCAATTCCCAAACCACTCATGCTGTACCTCCTGTGTTACAGCGTTCTGACAGATATTAGATTATACCAAGATGATAATCCTTAGTGAAGAACGCCTCTATTATTTTACATTATTTTTCATACACGCACCTATGTCAAAACATTTTTTAAATATTATCAGCTTTAAAAGGCAGATTAATTCTTGAAAACACACGTGCTATATGACACAATCCAGAATAGAGGGAGGGGAAAATGACGATAGATTTTAACGTTATGGCGGGAGGGGAAGCGGGACAGGGCGTCCAGTCAGTAGGAGCGATACTCGCCAGGACATTCGCCCGGGGCGGGCTGAACGTTTTCGCCGACCAGGACTACGAGAGTAGGGTGAGAGGGGGGCATAATTTTTTCCGGATAAGGGCAAAAACAGATGAGGTTCTGGCGCTTTCGCCGGAACTGGATATTCTCGTTGCGTTGAATAAGGAGTCAATAGAACTGCATACAAAGGAGCTTAAAGAGGGCGGAGTGGTCATCTACGACGAAGAACAAACGAAAACCAGAGCCCAAGGAGACAGGTTCTTTAATGTGCCTTTTAACAGACTGGCGATGGATACAGCTAAGAATAAATTAATGTCTAACACGATAGCCGCGGGAGCGGCGGCGGGGCTGATAGATTACGACTTCAACCTGCTGGCGGGAATCCTGGAAAAAGAATTCGCGCGGTATGGTGAAAGTACTACTGAAGACAATATCGCCGCTGCCAGAGCAGGCTACAACTACGCTAAAGAGCATGGGAAAAAGTTTTCCCTGCCGAAAATCAGACCACCAAAAAGACAGAATAAAAAAATCCTGCTTAACGGCAACGAGGCTTTATGCCTCGGGGCTTTAGCCGCGGGATGCAGGTTCGTGGCGGGATATCCGATGACGCCTTCAAGTTCTATCCTCGAATACATGGCGGACAAGGGGCGGCAATACGGGGCTGTGATGATGCACGTCGAGGATGAAATAGCGGCGATGAACATGGCTGTCGGGGCGGGGTACGCCGGGGCAAGAGCCATGGTAGCTACTTCCGGGGGAGGATTCGCCCTGATGGTAGAAGCCCTGGCGCTGGCCGGCATGACCGAAACACCGGTGGTGGTCGTCCTCGGACAGCGTCCGGGCCCAGCGACAGGACTACCCACGCGTACGGAACAGGGAGAACTACTCTTTGCGATGCACGCCGGTCACGGCGAATTTCCGCGCGCGGTGCTGGCGCCGGCTACCGCTAAAGAGGCTTTTTATTCAGCCGTGAAAGCCTTTAACCTGGCGGAGAAATACCAGACGCCGGTAATAATCCTCACCGACCATCACCTAGCTTCTTCTTATGCCACCATGGATGCGTTCGACCTGTCTCAAGTAGAGATTGAACGCGGGGCGCTTTTGACCGATGAAGAAGCTAATAATCAGACCGATTATAAAAGGCACCTGGTAACGGCATCCGGAATATCTCCCCGGGCGCTGCCGGGGCAGGGCAAAGCGCTGGTGGTCACCGACTCCGATGAGCACGACGAATCTGGGCATATGATAGAGGACGCCGCCACACGCAATCAACAGGTGGAAAAGCGCCTGCGCAAACTGAACGGACTGAAGCAGGAAATAACCGAACCGGAGTTCCACCATACTAAAGGGGCGGGGATAACGCTAATCGGGTGGGGCAGCACTTACGGCGCCATCCGTGAAGCCGCAGATATCCTGAAAAAAGAAGGACATGCAGTCAATACGTTGCATTTCCTTCAGCTATGGCCCTTCCCGTCGCAG
>MGMT01000008.1 GCA_001796525.1 Chloroflexi bacterium RBG_13_51_52
AAGCTGATTCCAGGTGTTCAAGCTCATGATTAACAGCAATGCGTAGCGCCTGGAAAGTCTTGGTGGCTGGGTGAATCTTACCTCTCCGTCCGATGGTCTTCTCTATCAACTGGGCTAATTGACGTGTGGTAGTCAAGGGACGTTCCTTAACGATATTGCGGGCGATGCGATTACTCTGACTTTCTTCTCCGTAAGTTCTTATAATCTGGGACAGTTTCGTTTCGGAAGACATATTGACAATATCGGCGGCGCTTACTTTCTGCTCGGGATTGAACCGCATATCTAGGGGAGCATCATGCTGAAAACTGAAACCGCGGTCGCCGCCGTATAGCTGTAATGATGAAAGTCCTAAATCAAAAAGAATACCATGCACAGGGAAGAAATCATATTTAATACAGATTGACTGTAAGTTAGCGAAATTATCGTTTACCAGCAGGGTAGACTCCTTATAGATTTGAAGCCGCTCCCTGGCGGCTTCTAGGGCATTAGGGTCAGCATCAATGCCGAGTAGCTGCCCGCCGGGGGAACTATATTCCAGAATAGCAGCAGCATGACCTCCACCCCCGATAGTGCAGTCAACATAACGACCGCCCGGCTGGACGGCCAGTGCTTTAAGTGATTCTGATAACAGAACCGGAGTATGGCTGGGAGCTGACCTATTATTCATATTCTTTAACTATTATTTTCCAGGCTTTCTATAATCTGCCATGCCTGTTCTTGGCTGACTGCTTTTTCTTCCTCCCAGAGCGCTTTATCCCAGATTTCAAGATAGGTATTAGCGCCGGCGACAATTACATCATCGGTAATTTGAGAGTGCTCGCGGAGAGGCGCCGGTATGGCGATACGACCCTGCTGGTCTATTCTGGTGCTGAAAGCGGTAGCAAAGAGAGCGCGACTTAATTTTCGCATCTTACTGCGAGAGAGCGGACTGTTGGTGAGGGTGGAGGACAGCTTTTTCCACTCTGTCACTGTATAGACGGTTATGCATCTCTCGGCTCCCGGTGTCAGGACCACACCGTCTTTTAAGAAGTTACGGAATTTTGGCGGGACGGGTACCCGTCCTTTTTCATCGATCTTGTAGTCAAATTCGCCGTAAAACATATTCTACCTACTTCTTACCCTATCTTACCACAATCCCCCACGATTTACCATTTTATAACACAAGAACCCATATTTGTCAAGTGTTTACCATAAAAATTTTAATAAATTTGATAATTGTGATGAATCTGTGACACTTTACGGATAAATTCCTCGTTGGAAATAAAGTAACTTTCTCCGGAGGGGGTATCATCGGCACGCACTTCCACCCCAAGCCATATTTATGGTAAAATATAACTTGTTTTATAAAAACGTCTATGATTAATATCGGTATTCTTACTATCAGCGATAAAGGTTCAAAGGGCCAGCGTGCGGACAAAAGCGGCGAGGCTGTCCGGGAATGTGTATCTTCAATAGATAGTACCGTTGTTAAATATGAGATAATCCCGGATGAGAAAGATATCATCGCCGCCACATTATGCGAATGGTCTGACAGCGGGAAAGCGGATGTTATATTAACTTCGGGCGGGACCGGATTAAGCAAAAGAGACGTTACGCCCGAGGCAACGCTCTCCGTGATTGAAAGGAGCGTGCCCGGTATAGTCGAGGCAATGAGGGCAAAATCGTTGGAAAAATCGCCCACGGCAATGTTAAGCCGGGCGGTTGCCGGTCAGCGCGGGCAGTGCCTTATTATCAACTTGCCGGGCAGCCCTAAAGCAGTGAGGGAATGTCTTGAGGTGATTTTACCGGCCATACCGCACGCCGTAGAGATAATCAAGGGAGAAGTAACGGAGCATTCTTTTCAGGATGCCGGGATACATTAGAAAAATGCGTATAGATATTCTGACCATATTTCCGCAGATGTTTGAAGTGCCTTTCGGTTTCGGCATTTTTAAGCGGGCGATATATAACGGACTGGTGATTATCAATCCGGTGAACATACGGGACTTTACCCACGATAAGCATCATACCACCGATGACTATCCCTATGGCGGTGGTGCTGGTATGGTCATGAAGCCGGAACCTATCTTTGAAGCCGTGGAATCTATTAAAGGAAACGTCGAGGATAAAGAGGCCGAACTTCCAATAATTTTATTAACGCCGCAGGGGAGACTGTTTACGCATAAAATCGCCCGGGAGCTGGCGAAGCACCCTCGCATTGTTTTAATTTGCGGTCATTACGAAGGGGTTGATGAGCGGGTTGTGGAGAACCTGGCTACCGATACCATCAGTATCGGCGACTATGTTTTAACCGGCGGCGAATTACCGGCGATGGTGGTAGCTGACGCAGTTTTACGGTTAGTGCCGGGGGTGCTGGGTTCGGAAGAATCGCCTCTGGAAGATTCTCATGCCAGCGGACTTTTAGAGTATCCGCAGTATACACGGCCGGCAGACTACCGGGGGTTGAAGGTGCCGGATATTTTGCTTTCCGGCAATCATGCTCAAATAGCCAAATGGCGACGCGAACAGATTATCAAGCGTACGCTGGAAAAACGACCTGAACTATTGGATAAAGCCGACCTCGGTGTTGAAGATAAACAACTCGTACAGCGTATGATGCATACGGATAAAAAAGAATAATATAATTAGGGAGTCTTGACATGGATGTTTCATCACTGGTTGACATTAAGAAAAACGTAAAAATTCCTGATATCGCTCCCGGCGATACCGTGCGGGTCAGCACGAAGATAGTCGAAGGCGATAAGGAAAGGATTCAGGTATTTCAGGGCGTGGTTATCAAAGTTAGGCGAGGTGGACATGGCGCTAGCTATACCGTGAGACACGTTGCCTTCGGCATCGGCGTTGAGCGGTCTTTCCCTATTAATTCACCTCTGGTGGAAAAAGTAGAGATAGTCCGCCAGGGAAAAGTACGCCGTTCACGCCTTTATTATCTGCGTCAACTTAGCGGCAAAGAAGCCAGGCGCAAGATTAAGCGTGTTGAAAGAAAAGTCAGGCAGGTGGGCGAGGAGTTGCTCCAGGAACAGCCCGAGGAAGTGATAGAACCTATTATGGATGAGGCGGCTGTAGCCGCGGCGGCAGAAAAAGCAGCCGAAGAAAAGGAAGCGGAACCGACCGCCGTTAAAACTCCCGAAGCGGAAAAAGAAGGTAAGAAAAAAGCAGCTGCCGGGAAACCGAAGGAAAAAGCGCCGGTAGCGGAGAATACAGATGCCGAAGAGACTCCCGATGAACCGGCGAATAACCAGACTGAAGAAACTCCTCAGTAATATATATTATTGTAATCAACAACCTTTTGCTGGGTAAAATATTAGTCCTCTGGAGTCCGGGATGAAATACGCCGAGGTAAGTGTAAATTCACCGGTTGCCCAGCGACAGACTTACAGCTACTCTATTCCCTCCGGATTGGATGTCTGCGTCGGGCAGGCAGTACTGGTCCCTTTCGGTGAAAAAGTACTTCAGGGAGTTGTCATGGAACTCACTGCAATCCCTGCGGTGGAAGAAACCCGGGAAATCATCGACGTCATAAGTCCGGAGCCGATTTTATCTCAATATCAAATATCACTGGCGCGCTGGATAAGCGAGTACTATCTATCGCCGCTTTTCAACGCCGTCGCTTTAATGCTGCCGCCGGCGTTCGAGCGGAAAGCCCTTGCCTTTATAAGTCCGGTCCGCCCGGATATCGATACAGCTTCTCTCGAAAACGAGCAGAATAAGGTCATGGAAATCTTGCTTGAAAAGGGCAGGGTCGAGTTAAAGTTAATCGAGAAAGCGCTGGGCAAGAAAAAGACCGGCACAACCATCTCGCAGATGGTCAGGCAGGGGCTTATCAGCCGGAGTTACGAGCTTTCGCCGGTCAGGATAAAGCCGAAGAACGAGCTCTATATAGGTCTGGCGGGTAATGGTAGCGGGGAATTAAAACTTACGCCGAAACAGGCGGCGCTTTATGAGTTTTTAAAAGAGCAGCCCCACCCCATACCCTGGGCCGAAGCCAGGAAAAAGACTTCCTGCAGTAAATCCGTTGCCGATACGCTGGCGCATCGTGGACTGGTTGTGTTTCAAACGGTTGAAGTCAGACGGGAGCCGATATCCTATGAAAATATCATTCCCACTTCTCCATTAAATCTCGCTGACGACCAGCAAAATGCTTTTAATACTATAAAATCTGAATTGTTAAAAACGAAATTAGAAGATACATCGCCGCGGGTTTTTTTATTGCGTGGGGTCACGGGAAGCGGCAAGACCGAGGTTTATCTACGATCGCTTGCCGAAGCGATAGGACAAGGTAAAAAAGGTATTGTACTGGTGCCGGAGATAGCCTTGACCCCGCAGACAATCGAGCGTTTTGCGGCGCGTTTTCCTCGACGTGTCGGCGTTTTGCACAGCAAGTTATCAACGGGCGAGCAGTTTGACGAATGGCGTCGTATCCAGAATGGCGAGTGTGATGTTGTTATAGGGTCGCGCAGCGCCATTTTTGCCCCCCAGCCGGACCTGGGATTGATAATCATTGATGAGGAACATGAATGGACCTATAAGCAGGATAATTCACCTCATTACCACGCGCGTGAGGTGGCTGTGAAGCTGGCGGAGTTGACCGGGGCGGTGGTAGTCCTCGGCAGCGCTACCCCGGATGTCGAATCATATTATAAAGCGCGGAGTGGGAAATACAGATTATTGGAATTGCCCCAGCGTGTTGTCCCCAGTGTGGGGGTAGTTTTACCGCAAGTTGAAGTGGTGGATATGAGAGAGGAACTCAAGGCAGGAAACCGCGGCATTTTCAGTCGGTCACTGGAGCAATCCATCAATAGAGTCGTATCTGCCGGAGAGCAGGTGATACTTTTTTTAAACAGGAGGGGTGGGGCATATTACATTCAGTGCCGTCGGTGCGGATTCGTACTGCGCTGCCGCCGCTGCGAAGTGCCCCTTGCCCATAATATAAAAGACGATATACTAGTCTGCCACCAGTGCAACTATAAGACGCCCGTTCCAGAGGTATGCCCCAACTGTAGTAGTCGCCAGCTAAAGTTTCTCGGGGCCGGCACCCAAAAACTGGAGCAGGAAGTAAAATATACTTTTCCCCGCGCCCGGCATCTCCGTTGGGATAGTGATGCTACCACCGGCAAGACATCCAATGAAGATATATTGCGGAAATTCCGCAGCCGTAATGCGGAAATACTCATCGGCACGCAGATGGTCGCAAAGGGACTTGACATACCGTCGGTGACGCTGGTGGGCGTGGTCAACGCCGACACTAGCCTTAATCTGCCGGACTTCCGGGCCGGCGAGAGGACGTTTCAGTTGCTAAGCCAGGTAGCCGGCAGGGCAGGACGCGGCTTGTCCGGCGGGAGAGTTATCATACAGACCTTTTCTCCGGAACACTATGCTATTCAAGCGGCTGCCAGGCATGATTACGTTTCTTTTTACGAACAGGAAATTACTTACCGAAAACAGCTTAATAATCCTCCATTCACGCAGCTTGCCCGGTTGAGTTTCACACACACAAATGATGCTATTTGCCAACGTGAGACTGAAAAGATGAAACGTATTATTACAGAGGAAAGCAATGCCAGGGGAATAAGTGGTATCGGAATCATCGGTCCCGCCCCGTCTTTTATCCACCGCCTGCGGGGCAGATACCGCTGGCAGTTGATTATTCGCGGTCGGAATCTTTCGGCTTTTCTTTCGCCGCTCATCTTACCTCGTGGTTGGACGGTGGATATTGACCCCATAAGCCTCATTCAGTAAACTTAAGATAGATGGTTCACATATATATGGAGGATGCATGGCGGTATTACCGATACGGACGGTGCCCGACCCTATATTAAGAAAAAAGACAAAACGGGTTGGTGTTATTGATAGGTCCATTAAAAAGCTTATTGCCGATATGCGTGAAACGCTGCATGCTGATGCAGGCAGGGTGGGATTAGCTGCCCCGCAGATAGGCGTTTCCCTGCGTGTCACCGTTATATGCTTGCCTGAAGAAGAAGATATAATACTGATAAATGGGGAAATTGCGCGACGCAAAGGTCAACGTCTGGTTAGTGAAGGCTGTTTGAGTATCCCGGGTTACATTGGCGAGTTGTACCGGGCGGAATCAGTAACAGTCAAAGGTTTGGATATCAATGGGAAAGAAATACGGATAAAAGCGGAAGGCCTGCTGTCCCAGGCGCTGGAACATGAAATCGACCATCTGAACGGGGTACTCTATGTTGACCGACTTGAAAATGCGGATGCGTTACGAAAGATTGAACCCGAGGATATAGAAATTTAACGCTACTGATTGTTTTGATTCTAAAAATCAGAAGTAATGAATTGCGGGATTATGTGATAATACGATTAGGCGTAGATGTCTTTGCTAAATCACTTTTATCTGGTTCAGGTTGGAAATAGAAGAGCTCATCGAGCCTGTGGTTCGGGAAAGCCTTTTTAGCACCGATGATAAATTTCTCGTTGATACCGCGTTTGCCCATGCGGACGCGATAGACCTGGCTAACAGATAGCCCCATCGCCCGTGCCAGGTCAGACAGGTTCTGGTATTTCCCGTCAGCCATTTCAAACACTCTTGTCTTGATTATCATAAGTAAATTCCTATGAAAATGTGCCAATTGGCAATATTATAGGAAATAACAATACATATGTCAATAGTACTCTGGATAATTTTTGCGTTTTAAGCAAGCGAATTGAAAACTGAAACGCTTGGCTGTATTTGAAGTATAAAATATTTGTGATACAATACTATAATTGGTCTGATGACGAGATATGTCTGACAACTGGAATCCTAAACCCGGTGATAGGGTTTTCCGCCCCCGTAGAATAAGCAGATTTCACCTGAGAAGAGTGCTGGGTATTTCTGCTGTATTCAGCGCTGGCTATGGAAACGTAGGCTCATCGATTTATTATGCGCTGGGGATAGTTGCTTTAGTTGCCGGAGGAGCTACTCCGGTAGCGCTTGGGATAGCCGGAATTCTTTTTATTTTTACTGCTTTAACCTATGCCGAGGGCACATCCGCGATTCCGGAAGCTGGTGGCTCGGCCAGTTTTGCCCGCCATGCTTTCGGTGATACGGCCGGCTTTATCGCCGGCTGGGCGTTGATGTTGAGTTATATCGTTACCATCTCCATTTCAGCCTTTACCATACCACCGTATCTGGGTTTTTTTTGGGAGCCTTTTAAAACATCACCTATTATCGGCACGTTTGCTTCTATCGTAATCGTGTTTTTCCTGATGATGATTAATGTTGTCGGGATAAAAGAAACATCCTTTCTTAATATTGGTGCTACCGTGGTGGATATTCTTACCCAGATTACCCTCGTTGTCATCGGTTTTATCACGCTGTTTAATCCGACGGTTTTAATCCAGCGGATTATCGATAACTGGCCATCGACGGGAAATCTGGTTTTTGGTATTGCCCTGGCTACTATTGCTTATACCGGTATTGAAACGATGTCGCAGATGGCAGAAGAGACCAAGAAACCGGAAAAGAGTGTTCCGAGGGCATTAATCATGATGATAGTTGCTGTCTTGGTGATTTTTGCCGGAATTTCTCTGGTATCACTTTCCGCTATGCCGGTAGAAGAGCTGGCTTCAGAGTGGTCCCGTGACCCGGTAGCAGGCATCGCCTTCCATATTCCCATAGAAATGATAAAGGTTGTTCTCAAACCGCTTATCGCGATTTTAGCGGGTACGATACTATTAATAGCGACCAATGCTGGACTCATAGGTATATCGAGGCTGGCATTTTCACAGGGCACACATGGGCTTGCGCCATCGGCTTTCAGTCGTATACATAGTCGTTTTAAAACGCCGTATATTTCGATTGTTGTCTTCAGTCTAATCGCCATCGCATTACTAATACCGGGCTTTTTTGCGACCGACGTCTTTGCCAATATGGGTGCGCTTTATGCTATCGGTTCGCTCCTGGCATTTATGTTTGCTCATGCATCTATCATAGGACTAAGATTCAGGAATCCGGATATGCCGCGTCCCTTCAGGCTGAAGGGGAATTTTTCTATTAAGGGATTTGATGTTCCCATAACTGCTGTAATCGGACTATTGGCGACAGTCTCAATATGGGTTATTATTCTTCTCCTGGAGCCGTACAGTCGCTGGGTAGGCTTGGGCTGGATGTTGGTTGGTTTTGTTATTTTTGTTATTATCAAGCAAAGACGGCGTAAAAAGACTGAAGAATGGCAGATTAAACCAAAAATAAAGTAATTGGGTATTGTAGTTTTTTCTTAATAGAGTTATAATTGCCTCTGTCAAATTAATAATCAAATAAGAAGGTAATTGTGTTTAAGAAGATTCTGGTGCCGGTTTCCGGAACCGAGGCAGATGTCGAGACAGTCAAGCTGGCTTGCCGTCTTGCCAAGAAAGATAAGGGAAAAGTATGGGCGGTGTCGGTGGTGACTATCAAACGCGCTCTGCCTTTAGATGCCGAAATCGACTCCGAGATTAAAAAGGCGGAGGAAATACTCGATAAAGCAGAGGCTGTTGCCGGGGAAGAGGACTACGAGATTGAAACCGATGTCCTCCAGGCGAGAGAGGTGGGGCCGGCAATCGTGGATGAGGTTGTGGAGAGGGGTGTCAGTTTGATTCTCATGGGCATTGCTTATAAACAGCGTTTCGGACAGTTCAGTCTGGGGAATGTCGTGCCTTATGTGTTGAAAAATTCCCCATGCCCGGTTATACTTTACCAGCAGTAAAGCAATAAAAAACAAGGTCAGGTTTTGGGTATGAATATATTGATCATGGGATGTGGTCGTGTCGGCGCGAGGCTGGCTTCGTTGTTGGATGAAGATGGTCACAAGGTGACTATCCTGGATAACGATACGTATAGTTTTCGCAGATTACAGCCTTCCTTCGGAGGTACAGCTCTCTTTGGAAATGGTACTGATGAGGATTCATTAAAAAAAGCGGGTATCGAGGACGCGGACGTTTTTGTGGCGTTGACACAGGGTGACAACCGTAATGTTATGGCTTGCCAGATTGCCAAGCATGTTTTTAAAGTTGAGAGGGTAGTGAGCCGCATATACGACCCGCTCCGTGAAGAGATGTATAATGCCCTTGGTCTGGAAACAATAAGCCCGACCAAGATTTTCGCTCAATTATTGAGAGAGCAGATTGAGGGTAAGGAATAACATGTATATTATTATCGTCGGGGGAGGTAGGCTGGGGTATTACCTGATGAAAGCTTTACTTAAAGAGGGGCACGAGGTGCTCGTCCTGGAAAAGGATGCCCGCATTTGCAAGACAATAACCGATGAACTGGGTAGTGTTTGCTTCCGTGGTGATGGCTGCGAGGCGGCGACCCTGGCGGAGGTTGGTACCGGCCGCGCCGATATGATGGTAGCGGTAACCGGCGATGACGAGGACAATCTGGTAGCCTGCCAGGTAGCCAAGCATAAACATAATGTTCCCCGCACTATAGCCCGAATCCGTAATCCGAGGAACGCCGTCCTCTTTAAAAAACTGGGCGTAGACGTAACGGTTAACACTACCGACCTTATTATTGAAGTAATTGAACATGAAGTGCCGACACATCCTGTAACGCAACTGCTAACCCTCGATGAAAAAGGGCTGATAATCGTCGATGTCAGGATATCTCCCGAGTCCAGTAGTGTAGGAAAAACAGTTAAAGACCTTTCTCTGCCCAAGGAAAGCAAACTGGCACTTATCATTCCCAATGAAGGCAATGCTCATGTTCCTGTAGCCCATACCGTGCTTCAGGCGGGCGACCAGATAATAGCGATAACTCCCTCCGAGAATAAAGAGGAACTAGAAGCAGCCTTAGGTGGTATGTAGGCTGGTCAATCCTTTTTTTATCTTTTTGATTAACGTCCTTCCAAATTGACTCCTGCCCGTTTCTTTGTAAAGAAAAATCGATCATGCTATTGACAATAATTCGCCAAATGGCATAATGAGATGATACAGGGGTAGTTTTTCAAAGTGTTGCATTCGGGTATATAGGGTGGAGTCTTTTGTGAAAGCGAGCAGATTCTTCAATGGCTGGTCTCTGGCGTTTTTGTTGCTGGTGATAGTGATTATTGTCGGCAGCATAGTTATCAGTCAGAAAGCCGGCCATGGTCAAGCTCTTGAGATATCCAAATCACCGGAAAAGGAAATCGCCGGGGGAGTTTATATCGGGGGTGAAGTAAATAATCCCGGCTACTACCCGGTATTTTCCGGAGATAGCTTCGACGATATGCTCGCGGCTGCAGGTGGATTAAAAGAAGGCGCTGACCTTAATGGCATAGAACTGATTATCCACAAAACGGTTGATGAAGAAACTCCACAGAAAATCAATATCAACCGGGCAGAAGTATGGCTGCTTAAAGCCTTGCCCGGGGTGGGAGATGTAAAGGCTCAAGCAATTGTTGAATACCGTAATCAGCATGGCGTCTTCCGTGACATCAATGAATTGAAAAATGTACCGGGCTTCGGCGATATCAGTTTCGATATGATCAAAGACATGATTACCGTAAACGATTAATTTCAGGATAAGGGCTTGTGTTACTGATATATCTTAGCTCTGTCTGGGTGGTTGGCATATTTGCCGGTTCTATCTTGAAGCTGCCGCTCCTGTTTTGTCTCTTCGGGCTGGTCCCGCTGGCGCTGCTTTTTATAACCCGTCATCGAAAGTCAGTTATACTTGCCAGTCTTGGGGTTTTTCTTTTCGTGGCTGCTGCCGTTTATTCTTATTCTAGTCTTTATACCGTCGATGAAAGTCGAATCTATTTCTATAACGATATCGGTACCTATGAAATAACAGGGGTAATCACGGGAGACCCTGATATCAGAGATAAAAGCACCCGGCTGACCGTAGCCACGGAAGAGATAAATCTGGAGGAAGGCTGGCGGGAGGTTGAAGGAACGGTACTGGTAATCGTGCCGCGATACCCTGAATATAGATACGGCGATTTAATCAGTATCATTGGAGAGCTGCAAACACCGCCGCGCCTCGATGACTTCGATTATCAGGGATATCTGGCGCACCAGGGCATTTACACCACCATATATTATCCAAAAGTAGAGGTTTTGGATGAGGGGCATGGCTTTCAGCCACTGGCATGGATTTATGACTTGAGGAAAAGCCTGTCACGGACACTGGCGGAAGTGCTGCCCGAGCCTCAAGCGTCACTGGCGCAGGGAATTCTCCTGGGGATGCGGGCTAATATTCCCGAACAGCTGAATAGTGATTTTGCCCGCAGTGGAACATCCCATCTACTGGCGATATCCGGTATCAATCTCGGCATTATGGCTGGCATCCTGCTTAGTTTTGGATTATGGCTTTTCGGCAGGAGACATTATTTATATGTCTGGCTGGCGCTGGTTGTTATCTGGTTTTACACTATCATCACCGGTATGAATCCACCGGTAGTGCGCGGCGCTATCATGGCCAGCCTTTTTCTTTTTGCCGAGGCCCTGGGGAGGCAGCGCAGCGGTATGGCAGCATTGACCTTCGCCGCAGCGGTCATGGTAGGCATCAGCCCGTATATCCTCGGCGATGCGTCTTTCCAGTTGAGTTTCCTTGCTATGGCCGGGCTGATTTTCATTTATCCCGTCCTCAGGAATTTTGGTAGAAGGATAGTCACTGCCCGTATCGGTGATGAAGGATTCCTCGTATCTATATTGAATGTTACTATCGATAGCATCAGCGCCACGCTGGCGGCGATTATCGCTGTCTGGCCTTTAATCGTTTATTACTTCGGCATCTTTTCGCTGGCCGGTCCGATAGCCACTTTCTTACTAACGCCCGTGTTGCCCGTCATTATCGTCCTGGGTTCTATTACGATGCTTTTCGGACTGGCTTCGGTGGCAGTCGCTCAGGTATTAGGCTGGTTGGTCTGGCCTTTTTTATCGTACATGATATTGGTCGTCAGCGGCATGGGGTCGCCGTCTATTGCTTCAATTGATGTCGATTCGATAAGTCCTGTTTTTATCGTGTGCTATTACGTGTTATTAGCGGCGATTATCTGGCTGCACGGTCGGTGGAGTAAGATGCGCAATTTGGTATCCGGGGCAGCCGGGGTAATGAAAGCCGGCGTGAGCACATCTCAAGGATTCTCACAACGACTTAAATGGGCAATCGCACCGCTGCTGGTGATAACGGTTCTGGTGGTTTATACATCGGCTACTATGCCTGATAAAGAACTGCGCGTAAGTTTTCTGGATGTGGGGCAGGGGGACGCAATTCTAATTCAAAGGGGCAGCACGCAGGTTCTCATCGATGGCGGGCCTAGCCCCCAGGTGATTACCATGGAGTTAAGCCGGCAGATGCCTTTCTGGGACAGGAGTATCGACTTCGTAGTATTGACGCATCCTCATCAAGACCACCTTGCCGGGTTGATGGAAGTAATGCGTCGTTATGATGTGGCGCAAGTACTGTATCCGTCGCTCGATTATAAATCGTCGCTGTATGATGAGTGGTTAAGATTTATTGACGAAACGGGGATTAAAAGCGTCATTGCCTGCGCCGGACAGCGGATAGATATGGGCGATGGAGTTGTTATTGATGTGC
>MGMT01000009.1:0-6936 GCA_001796525.1 Chloroflexi bacterium RBG_13_51_52
GCCGGATGGACGTGGGACTGGATAAGTATTGATGCCGTGCAGGCGCTTCTCCCGTTCTGGGAGCGATTCTGGACGGTAGCTTTTCATATTGCCGTCTCCGGTATCGCCGGATACGGCCTAGCCAAGGGCAAGGGATTTCCTTTCTATATACTGGCTGCGGTATTGCACGGTGCCGTAAATTACCTTTCAGTTATATATGTCAAGGGAATTTTAACAACCAATCAGACGGAAATAGTATTGGCTGCATTTGCGGCGCTGGTAATGCTGGCTGCTTTGTGGCTGCGCTGGCGGAAGGACAAAGAGGAACCGACGATGCCGGTAGAAGTAATTGAACCGACAGAGCCGGATATACCCGCAGAAACGGATGTTTAGAATATTAAGTGAATAATCTATTCAAACTGGTTGATAAGAATAGATATACTTAAAGAAAAAAGAATATGTCATTCTGGCGAAGGCCAGAATCCACCGACTGAAGTGAAGTATTATTATGTTTATATATTAGCCAGTAAACGCAGAGGTGCCCTTTATATAGGAGTAACTAATGACCTTGAAGGCGGGTCTACGAGCATAAAAACGACTTCGTAGAGGGATTTACTAAAAGATACGGAATACATCGTCTGGTATATTACGAACAATGTGAAAGCATAGAATCGGCTATTCAGCGGGAGAAGCGGTTGAAGGTATGGCACCGGGACTGGAAAATCAGATTGATTGAAGAAGTTAATCCTAATTGGAAGGACCTGTATAATAGTATAGTCTAAGATAGATTCCAGCCTGCGCTGGAATGACAGTAATAATAAGCTGGAATTACCACTTAGGTGCGCTTGAATTCTAATAGCAAGACGTTTTTGGTGTCCGGTCGGACTTTATAATGATCATCGATGCGCCAGCCGACCACCCATAAAATATTATTGCCGGCACAAACGATAGGAACTCGGCGGCGCCAAGCTTGAGGAATCCGGGCGTCAATCATAAAGATGTTAATCTTCTTAAGATTTTCCATACCCAGCGGCTGAAAGCGGTCGCCGGGGAGGCGCCGGCGGACAGCAAGTTTATTTCCAGCCCGGTCAAGGTCAAAGCAGGCGGAAAAATCGTTAATTTCCCCACCCCGTGATTTGAAGGCAGACGGCTCAATGACCGCAGCATCAACTTCCCAGCCGGAAAAAACGGTCTTGCCGGTTATCTTCAAGTCCATCTCCCCTTCCAGGGCGGGGAAGGGGCAAAGCGAGAGAGAGTCAGGCGAAACAACATACCTATCGTATTCGATGGTGAAATTGATACCGAAGGGCAGCCCGATAACCTTGCCGGCAGGTTTAGCCAGAGCTTCAATGATATCCTCGATGTGACCGGCTTCAATGTCTTTAAGGTTGCCTAAAAGCGACTCAATAGAAAGCCGCAACAAGTGGCGCTGGAGGGCGGGGGTCAAGGCGAGAAAGCTTTTCTTGTTAATAACGACCGAATTTTTATCGCGCTTGATGATGTTTTTCATAAGGCGTCGCGCTTCCGCTTCAACAAAATCGAAGTCGTCAGAAGCAGTCCGGGACAAGCGGAATAAAGCCCGGTCAATCTGCGGATTATATTTTCGCAATTCGGGGAGAAGGTGGTGGCGGACTTTATTGCGCAAAGGCTGCGGCGCAAGGTTCGAGGCATCGAGGCGGGGCTTGAGCTTATGAGCGCGGCAATAAGCGATGGTATCCTGACGGCTCAAACACAAGAGGGGTCGGATAACGGTAAGGCTATTACCGGATACCTTCAATTTATTGACAGGCAATAGACCGCGCAGCCCTCTGGTACCGCTGCCGCGAATCAAATGCATGAGCACCGTTTCAATGTGGTCGTCGGAGGTATGGCCGACAGCTACTTTAACCGCGCCTTCTTCTTGAGCGACCGCGGCGAGAAAGCTATAGCGTACTTCGCGGGCGGCTTCTTCCAGGGAAAGGCGGCGCTGCTGCCAGTAGGACTTTACATCGCGGGAGGCTATAGTGGCAGAAATGCCGAGTCGTTTTGCCAGCCTGGCAACATATTTAGCATCAACTGCGGACTCTTTGCCGCGCAACTGATGATTCAGGTGGGCGACGTGGAGTTCGAGACCAAGCTCTTTCTGCAAAGACGAAAGGATATAGAGCAGGCAGACGGAATCGGGCCCGCCGGAAACAGCTACCACCAGCCTTTCGCCCGGAGAGACGAGTTTCTTTTCTCTAAGATATGCCAGGACTTTTTGTTCTAAACCGGAATTTTTTCCAGTTTTCATTTGATTATTCGCCCTCTTTTGAGTGTATATCTAGCTAGTTTGAAGTACCAATTTGCGGCGATGTATAGAATCGGGGTATTTTTCAAAGCCTAAAGCGGCAGCGACCTGCTCCGGCCTGCCCGAGCCGGTATTATCGCAACGCAGGAGCATCCCGATAGAGCAGTATCCTTTACGCCAGTCGATAAGCCAAAGGTCGTCGATTAAAGCGCGCAGGTCGTACTTATGCGGTCCGGTGTCGCGCTGGTGCTGCCAGGGGAGGCTGGCTTTATCCAGCAGGGAGTCTATTGAGGATTCGATTTCAGTTTTGTCTTTATCGGTGGCGATGGCGACGGTGTATTCCGCCTGGCGGACCTGCGATTGTAATGAAGGCAGGGTTAAAGGGGTATTAAAGACGCCTGCGATGGCGACGCCGCGCGGTAGCTGCGGGATGACGGCAGCAGTGAAGGAATGGGGCGAGACGAATTTTTCCAGCACGATATCCATCAGTTCAGCCTCGCTGGTGACGCCGAGAGCCAAAGGCAGCGCAAGAGACATGCGGGGGCGGGGGTTAAAACCCTCGGAGTAAGCCATAGCTATGCCGGCGCGGTTAAGCGCCCGCTGCCATAAACGCATAAGGTCAAGGTGGGAGATGTATTTAATCTCCTCCCCGCGGCTGAACCTGATACGTAAACGCTGCATAAGAATCCTCTAAAAGATAATAACATTGGGGGGTGGGGGCGTCAAAAGAGGGGGATAGGGGAAGGGGAGGCTGGAGTAATTTATTGCCCCGCCAATGGATAAGATATACAATTAATGGAGAATATCAATAAAGACATGTTCTCTTTTGGGGAAAGGGAGGGCAAAAAAGTTGAAGAAAGGCTTATTTTTAACACTGGCTATTATTACACTTTTAACATTACTGACCGCCTGCGGGTCAGGCGCGACGACAACGACAGCAGCGACGCAACAACCCACGACGACAACACCGTCAACAACGACTACCGCAACGACAACACCGCCTCAGACAACGACAGCCACAACCACACCGGCTACAACCACCCCCGTAAATACTACCGATACGGATGTTAATGTAGCGGGGAAACTGGCTAACTTTTTGTATAACCTGGAACTTGTACAGAGCTACTACGATGACGGTATGACGGCGATGGCGACTTTCCAGGTGGAAGCTACCAAAGCAGGTGTCAGAGCAAGGGCGGCAAGGCCGGGGGGTAACGTTCCACAGGAATTCCTGGACAAACTGCCGCCAGGCGGAGCGATGTCGGCACCGGCGGGAGCCTGTCCGGCCGCGGCGGAGCCTGAAGTTACCTTCGTGACGCAGGGGGGCGAGGACGTAACCCCGGAAATGATTCTCGAGAAGAACCTGCAGTCAGTCCCTTCAGAATACCTTACTGTAGCGCAGGAAGACGCCAACAGCCTGGTTTCAATTATTGAGGACCTGGTCCCACTGGGAGACAACAGGCTGGCCACGCCGCAGGGATGGAACGAACTACTGTGGGATAAGCTAAGCGATTTACACCGGCCCGCCGAGTCGCTGATGGACTACCAGCTGTGGAATGCTGCAACAGACATCGAGCAGGATATCTCCGATTTATATTACCAGCGACTGGTAGCGTCGGGCGCGCCGCAAATCGTCCTGGACGCGTATAAAGCATCCAATACGCACGGCTGGTTTGCCAACCAGGAGGCTACCGAGGAAGACGCCTTAGCGCAAATGCAGATTGAGGCGGAAATGACCGGCTCTGTAAGCGGGACGGTCCACGAAGAGCGGGATTTTCACATACCCGGCGCGGGTATGACCCCTGAATACGGGCCGCAGACGGGCGACGGCATCGTGACCTCGAATATTCCAGATGTCGGCGATGTTGATTTTTCGGTGGATATCAATCTCGACGAGTTCGATGAGCAGGGGAGGGCTATCGGCGGTATAGTAATCGCCGACGCTATTGGATACGAAGGGTACCAGGTGCAGTTTACGTTTAAGCCGGACGGCAGTAAGGACGGCGTGGTGCTCAAAGACGGGGTGGAGGTGGGATATCTGACGATGACCGTCGACCACGAAAAGTTCGAGAACTATATAGATATTCAGTCGGGCACCGCGTTTGAGCTGCCGGAGGGCACTTATCCCGACACCGATAGTTAGAGGGCTCTCTTGAGATAGTCCTGCGTCCAGGGACAGGCGACGATGCAGAGTCCGCAAAATGTCCTGCCGATTATTTCTCCGCCGGTTCTTTTTTCCAAAAGAGCACGGGCACTCTGGCGACAGGAAAAGACATCGACTAAAGAGGCACGTTCTGTTCCCACACACCATTCCTCTCCGGTAATGGCTCCGGCGGGGCAGGCATCGACGCAGCGGGTGCAGTGCGCGCAGAGTGATTCATTAATAGACTGACCGGCGGCTAAAGGAGCGTCCGTTAAGACCGTGGCGAGACGGATAGCCGAGCCGTACTTCTTAGTAATCAAAAGGGTACATTTGCCGACCCAGCCCAGACCGGCACGAGTGGCAACGGTCTTTTGGGGGAGTTTAGTGGACAGGATATCTGGATTTTCTGCCCCCGGTTTAGTGCGGGGTTTTGCCTTATGACCTTTTTGCTCGAGGAATCGGGCAGTAGCCTGGCCGAGAACATCAAGGAGATTATCAGCGCGTTGACATTCCCCGACGTAGGCAGCGGTGGGGCCTGCTTTGATTCCCGACATTATGCGGGGGTCGAGGGCGATGGCGATGGAGATACCGATAGGGAAGCCCTCCCGCGCTGCCGAGTCTATTTTTGAAAGGTCAGCAAAAGCGGCGAGGCTAGTGCCGTTAGATTTCAGGAAAGAGAGAAGTTCTTCATCAAGTTTTGGCATAACGGGATAATGATAACACTATTATTCTTCGTGAAACAATAGATTGTCCATGGAATAAACCCAGCTTGCCCAGAATGCGGAGGAGTCACAGTATAGTCTGGCCAGTAGCACATTTCCTTCGGCTTTTATATCTGTATCTGTGATCATCTCACTCCAAAGTACATGATGGAAAATAGAATACGTGTTTTCAATGTGCTGCTTTAAGAGAGAGGAATTTTCCAGCGCATCACCAGGATTTTCATGGTAGATAACAATGGCGGTGTAAATGCCCTTTTCGTCCCTGCCTACACCGGAGGCGAAGGTCAAGAATTTTTTCATCGGGGTTCCCATGCTACTTGTTACCATTTCTTTTTGCTCTTCAGTAAGTTGGTTTGAGGCATTATCAAAATGAGACAAACAAAGATTAGCCATATACCCATCTCCCGCCATGGCAACATAGGCTTTAAGGTCGGTTAAACCGTTGGCGATAGCGGCATATTCCGGCAAATCTGCCAGAGTCGGGATTTTATTCTGGCTGGCGTCAATTATGACCTTGACGGTTTCTACCGAAGCCGCGGAGAAAAGGTGATTATCTGTAATCGCCAGCGGCCTGGAGCGGCCTAATTCATCTATATGAGGAGGCACAAGCCTGTCTGTAAGATGGATCTGAAAGCCGTCACCCCAGCTGTGAATGGTAACGCCGTTATGATCTTCAATAGTATAGGCAATTTTTGCCCAGGGCGGCCAATCATCCTGGCTGTTTAAAGCATTTTTAGTCGCTTGAGGGTCAAATCTGCCGATAGCCGCCACGCCGTTTGCCGGAGGAAATCCGAACTGGATTTCAGCGTCGATACAGGTGACATCATAACCCACGTATTCTTTTTTGATCGTTCCCGAATTAATGTATCTGCCGTAGCCGGTGATATAAGACCCCAACCCTATGATACTGTATGAAATATTATCTTTGTCGATATTACTCAATAGTTCATCCAGGGTGGAAAAGGTGATTCCATCAACTTGAAATGCGGAGGTGTAGTCAATGAGGGTGTAATAGACAGGGACATCCTCGCCAGGCGATGTGGTTGCCGGCACCAGACTAAGCAGTTCGAGAAAATGATTTTTTGTTGCTGTTCCAGAGCAGCCGCTGAATGAAGGGATAATGAGAACCAAACTTAAGATGAATACGACGGAGAAAGTCAGTAGCCGGATGTAATGATCGGAGAATTTTTTATCTATCATAGCATGGGTATTATATACTGTTAGGTTTGGACCGTCAATTAGATAATCCCATCGCCAGGTCCGGTTTCTTAGTCTATATTCAAGATAAAGAGAGACTTGCCCTCTCCCTTTCGTAAAGAGCCTGCCCCGTACTTGATACGGGGGAGAGAAGAGAGGGTTTTTATCCCCCCAAATAAAGTGACAAAATCCCCTTCCCTTTTCAGAACTTTTGTGCTATATTTACCCTGAGCATAGTCGAAAGGCTTGCCCTGAGCGAAGCCGAAGGGAGAATATCAAGCATGGAATACAAAACAAAAAGCAGATGTAACGCCCATCCCGGTAATCAGGACCCCTTCAGGGATATCATGTTCCCCCTCGGTTACGGTAATTTAACGATGACGGCGATTCGTAATTGGTCGGAATATATTGGATTGAACCCAAACGAAGCAGAACGAAAAACCAATAATGCCGGAAATGAAGCTGGCTTAACATATAACGAAAATCAAAAAATCGTAGCTAATTACTCGTAATCGTTTTGAAAATAAAAATTTCAAATAACCTCAACCCTCAAACCACTTCCTCCCCTGAATAGCGGTTACTAGCACTTGGTATAGCCGCAGACAGGGCAATGGTAGCAGCCTTCG
>MGMT01000009.1:6947-7180 GCA_001796525.1 Chloroflexi bacterium RBG_13_51_52
GGCAACATCGACGCCGGAACGGAGAGCTTCAGTGATGAGACGGCAGATAGCTTCGAGTTGGGCAACGGCGCAACCGCCGGACTTGCCTAAAGTGGAAAAGACCTCGAAAATACCCTTGTCGTCATAGGCGACGGTAATATAGAGCGAGCCGCAGCCGGTATTGACCTTGGTAATCGTCCCTTTCGTTTCTACGGGCCTTTTGCGGCGGGCGCGGGTGGCAGGCTCTTCTAAAG
>MGMT01000010.1 GCA_001796525.1 Chloroflexi bacterium RBG_13_51_52
CACCCCGCCCAGCATTATCTCCCTGCTGTCGCCGATGCCGTGATAGTCCGTCCCCCCGGTAGATATAAGCCCGTATTTTTTCGCCAGCTTCAGGGTGGCTTCGGTTGCCGCGGGAGTATTGTCTTTATAATACGCTTCGATGCCGATAAGACCGGCGGCTTTAAGGATTTTTACCATCGCCTCCGGCTTTTTTACAGTGAAAGGGTGCGCGAGTACGGGCAGGCCTTTGGCGCGTAAAATCAGCGCCACCGCTTCTTCCGGCGTTACCTTTTCACGCTCGACATAAGCCGGGCCGCCGCGGCCGATGTATTTATCAAAAGCCTCCTCGAAAGTGGCGATATAGCCCTTTTCCAGCAGCGCCTGCGCAATGTGGGGTCGCCCGATAGCCCCGTCGCCGGCGATTTCTTGCACCCTTGACCAGTCGATTTTTATCCCCAGCTCACCAAGCTTCGCCACCATGCGCTGTCCTCTGCCCAGGCGGGAATCGCGGAATTTCTCCAGCTCTTTTTGAAAGTCGCGGCTGGTGTAATCGATAAAATATCCGAGGATATGTGCTTCGCCGTCGGTAAGTTCGGTGCTTAGTTCCACGCCGGGTATGAAGGTAAGGTCGGGGTAATTTTTAGCGGCTTTTAGAGCCGGTTCAATACCATCTATGGAGTCGTGGTCGGTCAGCGATATTACCTTTAAGCCGATTTCCGCTGCCTTGCCGATGATGGCTGCCGGGCTGTATTTACCGTCGGAAGCAGTGGAGTGGATGTGCAGGTCCACCAGGCTCACGATTCTTTCAACTCCTGCTGGATGCGCTTGATGGCGGTCGCCTTGCCGCTGACTTCATCAACCTCAACGAGGATGGCGTTGAGTACCGGTTTCCCTTTGCCTACAGTAAGGTGGTGCGGCATCTGCGTAAGGAAACGCTGAATTACCGCATCGGCATCGTCCCCGATAATCGAATCGGTTGGTCCGGTCATGCCGATGTCGGTGACATACGCGGTGCCCCCGGTCAATATCTGTGTATCGATGGTGCCCACGTGCGTATGCGTGCCGAGTACCGCGCTAACCCGCCCGTCCAGGTAACGCCCCATGGCAACCTTCTCGGAGGTCGCCTCGGCGTGAAAATCGACGATAATTATCCTGGGTTTATTGTCGAGTTCGTTCAGCAGCTTGTCCATCGCCCGGAAGGGGCAGTCGTAGCTGTTCATGAATGTCCGGCCTATCAAATTGACTATCAAAGCTTTTCCGAACACCATATAGCCCCTTCCCGGCACCCCGGCCGGATAGTTTAACGGCCGCAGGATAGGCATATCCGAATCCAGGTAGGGGATGATTTCTTTCTGAGCGAAAATATGATTGCCGGAGGTAAGGACATTGATACCGGCATCCAGCAGTTCCTGGGCGGTATCCAGTGTCAGGCCGAAACCGCCGGCGGTGTTCTCCGCGTTGCCGATGATAATTTCTATCTTGTACTGCTTGCGTATGGCCCGCAGATGCATATTAATGACCTGCCGCCCCGGCCGGCCGATGATGTCGCCTATAGCTAATATGTTCATTTTTTATTTAGCGTAGTCTACCGCCCGGGTCTCACGGAGCACGGTAACCTTTATCTGCCCCGGATAGTCCAGCGTCTCCTCTATCTTTTTCACGATGTCTCTTGCCAGTCTCATGGCTCCCAGGTCGTCGATAGCTTCCGGCTTTACTAGGATACGCACCTCGCGTCCGGCCTGGATGGCGTAGGATTTCTCGACGCCGTTAAAGCTGTCGGCGATATCTTCCAGCGCCCTGAGCCGTTTCAGGTAGCTTTCCAGAGACTCGCGCCGCGCGCCCGGTCTGGCGCTGCTGATGGCGTCCGCAGCGGAAGCTATGTAGCCCCAGATGCTGGTATCGCTGGTCTCCAGGTGATGCTCGGCGACGCCTTTGAGCACCTCCGGCGACTTTTCCCATTGCTTGACGAGGTCGGCGCCGATGGCTGCGTGGGTGCCTTCGACTTCTCTATCGACGGCTTTGCCGATATCGTGCAATAAACCGACCTTCTTGGCGGTATTAACATTGGCTCCCAGTTCCGCGGCAATCATACCGGCAAGGTAGGCAACCTCGGTGCTGTGTTCCAGAGCGTTTTGACCGTAGCTGGTGCGGTATTTTAGCCGGCCCAGCAGCTTAATAAGCTCGGGGTGAAGCTGTACTCCTAGTTGTAAAACCGCCTGCTCGCCGGCTTTCTGGATATCGGCATCTACTTCACTCTTGGCTTTAGCGGCCATTTCTTCGATACGCGCCGGGTGTATGCGGCCGTCCTGGATGAGCCGGTTCAAGGCAACGCGTGCTATCTCGCGGCGTACCGGGTCGAAGCTGGATATCGTTACCGCTTCCGGCGTATCGTCGATGATGAGGTCTACCCCGGTAGCCTGTTCCAGCGCCCTGATGTTGCGTCCTTCTCTACCGATGAGCCTGCCTTTCATCTCATCGTTAGGCAGAGGCACGACCGAAACCGTGGATTCCGCCACAATTTCCGAGGCGCTGCGCTGTATTGCCATTGATAGAATTTCCTGCGCTTTCTGGTCGGACTCTTCCTTTAGTTTGTTTTCCCACTGGCGCAGGCGCCGGGATGCCTCGTTCTGCATCTCGATCTCCATAGCGCCGAGCAGCATTTCCTTGGCTTCTGCGCTGGACATCTTGGAAATAAGCTCCAGTTGTTTGAGCTGTTTGTCTTTAAGCTCTGCAACCTGGGCGCGGTTGGTCTCGATTTCTTTCTCCCGGTTGACCAGGTTTCTTTCGCGTTGATCGACGTTTTCCAATTTGCGGTCCAGCGTCTCCGATTTCTGGTTCAACCGGTTTTCCTGTCGCTGCACTTCAGCGCGCCGCTCTCGATAGTCGGTATCGGCTGTCGATTTGAGACGTTTGGATTCATTCTGGGCTTCCTGAAGGATACCCTTGGCTTCATTCCTGGCCTCCGAGACCATTTTTACGGCTTTCCTCTCGGCAATGCGCATCTGCCGGTTAAAGAGTACGCGGCGTAAAAGGAAAAGGCCTACTACGCCTAATATTGCACCGATGATGAAGGCAAAGCCGATGGCTAAATATACTAATACTGCATCCACTTCATCCCTCCTTTTAAAAGACGTTTAATTATTTATTTTTTACTCTGTCACATATGGCATTAACTTTTAAACTGCTTGGCTATTAACTATTTTGAGATATTATTATGCTCTTTCCATATCCTTTCTGTTATTTCATTGATGATGCTGTAATTAAAGCCCCGCCGCCCCAGGTATGCGCCCAGGCGCTGGCGGAAGACCTGATAATCGTTTGTTGATAAACGGGGCGCCCTTTTCAAAGCCGCCCGGTAGGCGCTATCTTTTTCATCGATTTCACCGATGACCTTTTCGATAATATCGCTACTAAGTCCCTTACGCCTTAGTTCCAGTTTTGTCATACGCCGGCTGCGCGGACTGAATGCTTCGCGGTTTTCTTTCCAGAACCGGGCGAAGGCGATATCGTCCACCAGCCCCCGCTCTTTTAACCAAACAATAGTTTTTTCAATATATTCGTCATCGTATCCGCGACGCTGCAAACGCTGCCTTATTTCCGCCTCGCTACGCGGACGGTATCCCAGGAAGCGGGTCGCTGCGTTCAGGCAGCGCTGAAAACGGTCTTGAGTTCCTAACTGTTCCAGCTGGCTTTCGTTTATTTCCTGCCCTTCTTTGAGTCCCTCTTTCAGGGCTGTTTCTGCCAGCAGTCCCAGGGTAAATTTCCCGTCGAGGTAAACGTTAACGCGCTTCTCCCTGCTCTTGCCTGTCTTTATTCCTGTTATTTTACTCATCCGGTTTAGCCTTATTTTAAATACAAAAGGCTGAAGCCTTTGCTTCAGCCTTGTTAACCTTATTTTTTCGGTTAGTTTTACTGCCGTATAATTCTAATCTTCTGCTGATGGTACGAGTTGGGCAGTGCCGGCTGAAGCTCTTATCTTCTCTTCAATTTCTTTGGCAAGCTCGGGATTCTGCTTGAGATACCCTTTGGCACTCTCCCTCCCCTGCCCGAGGCGGATGTCACCATAAGAGAAAAAGGAGCCGGCTTTATTGATAATGCCCATCTCGATACCCGTATCAATGATATTGCCCTCCTGACTAATACCGTGGTCGAACATGATGTCGAACTCGGCGGTGCGGAAAGGCGGGGCAACTTTATTCTTTACTACCTTGGCTTTTACACGATTGCCAATAGCTACATTTCCCTGCTTGATGATCTCGGCGCGCCGCAGTTCTATTCTCGTGGAACTGTAGAACTTTAACGCTCTGCCTCCGGTGGTTACTTCCGGATTACCGAAAACGATGCCGACTTTTTCCCGGAGCTGGTTGATGAATACCACCGCTGTCCCGGCCCTACCGATGGCGGCAGCCAGTTTTCTCAAAGCTTGCGACATCAGGCGGGCTTGCAGTCCCATTTGCGGATCTCCCATGTCCCCCTCGATTTCCGCCCGGGGGACCAGTGCAGCCACGCTATCGATGATTATCGCATCGACGGCGCTGCTTCTTACCAGTGCTTCGGTGATTTCCAGGGCTTGTTCGCCGGTATCCGGTTGTGAGATGAGAAGATCGTTAACATTGACGCCGCAGTTAGCGGCATAAGCTGGGTCGAGGGCATGCTCGGCATCTATATAGGCAACCGTGCCCCCCTTTTTTTGAGCTTCGGCGATAATATGCTGTGCCAGGGTAGTTTTTCCCGACGACTCGGGTCCGAATATTTCCGTGATACGGCCTCTCGGTATCCCTCCAATACCGAGGGCGAGGTCCAAGGCCAGTGAGCCGGTTGGAATGGCTTCAATCGGCGGCAGTCCGGCGGCTTCTCCAAGTTTCATGATAGAGCCCTTGCCGAACCGCTTTTCTATCTGTCCGATAGCCAGTTCCAGCGCTTTTTCTCTTTCCGTTGTCATCTTTAACCTCAACCCGATAATAGCACAATTGTTTTACTAAAACAAGTGGTTTTTTTTACATAACATGCGGCGTGTTAGCCTCGAGAAACATAATATTTTTTATATGCTTATTGAAATATTTACACGGAATGAATCAAACGAGTTTTCCCCAGATAGACCGGCAGGCTGTATTTTTGATATCTGTACTGTCCGCAGTTATAATGCTAGTATAGTTTCAATATACTGAAGCAAAAATAAGGAGTCTGGGTATATGGGCAGTCTTGAAGGAAAAGTGGCTCTGGTCACCGGAGCCGCCAGCAAAAGAGGCATGGGCCGCGCTATCGCCGTGCGCCTGGCTAAAGAAGGCGCCGATGTGGCAGTCCTCGATAAATATGCCGCACCTAAAAGCATCTGGCCCGGGGACGAAGGGTGGGGTGGACTTAATGCCGTGGTAGAAGAAATCAAGGCGCAGGGCAGGAAGGGTCTGGCTCTGGTGGCTGATATCGCCAGCGGTAAAGAAGTGGATGATGCCGTGGCTAAAACTCTGGAGAAATTCGGTAAAATAGACTTTCTGGTGCATTGCTGCGGCATTCGCGGCTCGATGACTACGCCCATTACCGACCTTTCGGAAGAAGATTGGCGGGCGATTATCGATATCAACCTGACAGGCTCGTTTTTTATCTCCCGCGCGGTTGCCAGGACCATGATTCCCGATGGAGAGGGCAAGAAAATCGTGCTCATCGGTTCCAAAGCGGCGACGCAGGGCTATGCCGGTAGCAGTGGCTACTGCGCCTCGAAGCACGGTATGTTGGGCCTTGGTAGGACTCTAGCTGCCGAGTTGGCGCAATATAAAATCAATGTCAATATCATTAATCCCGGCGGTTTTGATACTAATCTAAGAGACCAGGAGATTATCAAGCGGGCGAAAGCCCGGGGCATCGCCCTGGAAAAAGCCGTTGAAGAGGAACTGAAAAAGCCCGGCATCCGCGTGCCGTTGGGACGCCTCGGCAAGCCGGAAGAAATAGCCGACCTCGTTTATTTTCTCGTTTCCGAGCATTCGGCTTACATTACCGGTAAAGCTATTGATATCGACGGCGGAGCCTAGTATACAAGGGCGGAGTCTTGATTTACATGAGGTACGACTTTGAATAATTCACCGCGCGTAACATCAGAAAGCTGGCATAGTCTGTTTTCTCCGGCGACCGTTGCCGTTATCGGGGCATCCAATACCCAGGGGTCCTGGGGCAATAACGCCATGCGGGGTCTCCTGAACGTGAAAAGTCGGCGTATCTATCCGGTCAACCCGAGTTCTCCGGAAGTGGTCGGCGTTAAAGCCTACCGCAGCGTGACGGACATACCGGATACGATTGATTTAGCCGTGATTGTCGTGGCGGAGAAAATAGTGCCTAGCGTCATGCGGGAGTGTGTTGCCAAGGGCGTGAAAACCGCTATCATTATCACCTCCGGTTTCGGGGAAATGGGCGAGGAGGGGCGGCAACTGGAAAGGGAGGTGGCGGACATCGCCCGGGAGGGGGGGATTCATTTTATCGGCCCCAACAGCATGGGTCACGCCGATACCGGGACGCAGCTTTCTACCTTCGGGCAGTTCGGTAAAATGCCCAAGGGTGAGGTAGCCGTTCTCGCCCAGAGCGGCAGCACCTGCCTCAAGATAGTTCGCAGTCTGGCGGAAACCGGCATTGCCTTAAGCAAGTATATCAGCACCGGCAACGAAGCCGACCTGATTACCGAGGACTACCTGGAATATCTCGCCGATGACGAGGACACTAAAATAATCGCTTTATATCTTGAAGGACTGCGTGACGGGCGTCGTTTCTTTAACCTGGCTAAGAAAATCACCCCCCGCAAACCGATTGTCGTCGTCAAGGTGGGAGGCACCGAGGAATCGGCCAGGGCCGTGATGTCGCATACCGGAGCGCTCGCCGGCGCAGATGCGGTCTATACTGCCGCTTTCAAGCAGTCCGGCGTTATCCGGGTTGAGGACGACGACGAGCTTTGCGACGTCGTTTACGCGTTACTTAACAGTCCCCTTCCCCGCGGCAGCCGGACGGGCATCTTAAGCATCGGCGGGGGACCGGGGGCATTAGCTGCCGAGGCCTGCGAGAAGGAAGGGCTGGCTATCGGCAAACTGGAACCGTCGACGGTTACTAAATTGGATGGCTTGCTTTCTTCGCGCTGGCCCCGCCGCAATCCCGTGGACATGGCTGGGCCCAGCGCTGCGGAAATGTCGGTCGTTACCAATCTGTTGTCGGTGATGATGGAGGATAAAAACCTGGACTTCATCTTTTTGCTTGCGCCGATAATCATGGACAAGTCTCTTCTCGCCGGGCGGCTGGGACTGAATCCTGAGGGGATAAAAGCTTACCGCGCAAAGGAAGAAAAGAATATAGGCTTAATCCGGGAGAAGGTGGAGCAATACGAGAAGCCGGTGGTGATGATGTGGCAGTGGCGGGGTTTCAGCGACCCCGAGGTAACCACGCTCTTTCGCAAAGGGAAATTTATCGTCTGCGCCAACGCCCGCCGCGCCGCCAGGGTAATGCATTACCTGGTGTGGTACCGGAATTACCTCGATGTTGTTGCCGGAAAATGATATCATTAACTGGTCAGGGGGAAGCATGAAAAACACGCTTAGCACTATTAAGGACGTCAAGAAGCAGGACAGGGTCCTTTTGACGGAAATCGAAGCCAAGCAGGTCATTAAAGGTGCAGGAATAAAAACCGTCGAGACGCGACTAGCTAAATCGCAAAAAGAGGCCGTTGAAATCAGCGGCGAAATCGGCTTTCCGGTGGTCTTGAAAATAGCCTCGCCGGATATCACCCACAAGACCGATGCTGGGGGCGTTAAGGTGGGACTAAAAAGCGCAGCGGAAGTGAAAAAAGCCTACGCTGAAATCATGGCTTCCGTCCGCCGGAAATTCCCCAAAGCTAAAATCGAAGGGGTTACCGTGCAGAGCATGGCTAAACAGGGCATCGAGGTAATCGTCGGCATGTTCAAGGACGCCCAGTTCGGGCCCGTTATCATGTTCGGACTGGGGGGCATCTTCGTCGAGGTATTGAAGGACGTTTCTTTCCGGCTGATTCCCATCGTCAAGCGTGACGCCGAGGAAATGATTAAGGAAATCAAGGGTTACGCTCTGCTAAACGGCTACCGCGGGCAGGACCCGGCGCACATACCGTCGCTGGTGGATGTCCTTTTAAAGCTTTCCGCCCTGGTTGAAAAAACGCCGGAAATAAAAGAAATCGACCTTAACCCGGTGTTTGCCTATAAAAACTCCGCTCTGGCGGTCGATGCACGTATAGTGCTGGAGTAGCCATGTTAAAACGGATATTTTCCCTCATTGGATTTCTAACAGTTTCTTTTCTCCTGATGGCAGCTGGTTTATCATGTTCAACTGATAAAATTACCGCTTCATTAGGGCAGGAATTTACTCTACCTTTGGGCCAAACAGCCGTTATCAATAGCGAAGTCTTGACGCTCAAATTTGTTGAAGTTGCCGCAGATAGCCGGTGTGCCAGGGGTGTTGAATGTATCTGGGCTGGAGAAGCTAAATGCCGGATGTTCATCAAGTATAAGGGGTCGGCGGCGGGAATGACTTTAACCCAACCCGGCGGCGATGCAATTGCCCAGGACTATTTTATTCAGTTCAAAATTAGTTTTCAGCTTGAGCCTTATCCCGAATACGGTAAGCAAATAGCCAGCTCGGATTATAAGCTGGTTATGACTGTTACGAAGTAAAACTCGGATTACTTCTTTGCCTTTTTCCGCTTAATTTTTATCACTCCCTGTGCTTCCAGTTCAGCAATGTCTTTAGGTTTATACCCCAGCTTAAGCAGAATTTCCTCGGTGTGCTGCCCCAGCATCGGCGATGGA
>MGMT01000011.1 GCA_001796525.1 Chloroflexi bacterium RBG_13_51_52
TGCCCCATGCCGATGTAGTTGTCCAGGTGTACCAGCGTGGTGGAAACCGCCAGGAAACGCAGCACCTGGTCTACGTCCAGCACTTTTTCAATTTCCTCGACAAACGTCTCGTCGGGCTCGTTGTTGAGGACTTCGAGCAGGCGGAACAGCGCAGAGTAGTTAGGGTTATTCTCATTAGTTTTCAGGCCCATTTGCTCCAATAAGTTACCCCGGCCGCCCATAATCATCCCTCCCGCCTGCGGCAGTCCCCCTCCCGGCAGCGCCGCACCCATCTGCGGCAGGTTTTCCGGCGGATTGCCCCCCGGTATCGGGATATCCGCCGGTAAGTTTCCCAAGCCCGGCCTCCGCTGTGTAAAGTTGCCTGCCGGCAGATTGCCGAACCCGCCTCCCCCCGGTATCATTTGGGGCAAGCCCGGTACTACGGATTCTTCTATCGTGGCGAATTCCCAGCCGAGGGCTTCCAGTATTTCGCTTAGCTTACCCCCGCCGATGTTCACATCCAGGCTACCGCCGGTATCATCCTGCGAGGATAGTATTTCCGCCACGTCCGCTTCAGTCCAGTTTAAATATCCCGCCGGCATTTCCGGCTTGTAGAGATTGCCGTTTGCATCCGTGAAATACCGCCGCAGGAAAGTCTGGTCAATCTGTTCCACCATGGTATAGAGTCCCATGTGGGTATCGTTAATCCAGAGGTCGACAAAAGCCGTGCGCGGGGTGGGGATGCCCATTTGCGCGAATAGCTCGTAGCTTAAAATCTCGCGCATGAAGGTCGGGTCGCTGAAGCCGTTGTTAAAGTTCAGCTTTTTGACGCCGTCCAGGTTGCGCGCCGAGTTGAAGAAATTCAGGTCCGCTTTGAAGCTGAACCTGATGGAGCCGCTGCCGATGGTGGTAGCCAGTGACGAGTTCCCCTTGGGTCTCAAGGCGATATCCGGTACCAGTTCGCCGTCGTACCACATGTCGGTCTTAACATAGTCCTCATCACGCGCGTTCTCGCGGAGGTAAGTCCAGTTTTCTTCCGTCATTACGAACCGCACCGAGACCACACGGTCCGGGTAAAAGGGCGCCGTGCTCTCTTCCGACTGTCCGGCCGACTGTCTATCGCATCCTGCCAGGCTCATCACGAATATCAGGGCCAGCAGGACTGCCACAATTAGTACGCCAACCTTGAACTGTATGTTTTTTCCCATCGCCTTTTTTATATTTTAACAAGCGTGGTGGGGTAATTAAAGAGTCATAGGCACATTGTACCCCATGATTGTTAAAAAACTATTAATTTGTCTGTTTATTTTTTCCGTCCCACCATCCTGATAAGAGCGAGATACCTGCCCGCATCGGCTTCCAGCGTCTCCGCCTCCGAGGAGAAGATAAGCGTTCCCGCCTCGTCACAGGCATTTTCGTATTGCACCCAGTGCTTCCAGCCGTCCGGCATGACGTCTGCTATTTCTACATTAACCACACTTGTCCGTTCCCAAAGATTACGCCACCAGGCGGCGGTGTGAAAACACCAGCACTCGTCCACCCAGAACACGCCTCTGTCTTGGTGCGGGCGTGTCAGGTGCTCCGGCACCGGCCCATCGAAGTCGCGCGCCAGACCCGGTATAACGATGCCGATCTGCCCGCCCGGCCGCACGTACTTCTGGAAGTACGGCAGGTAAAGGTCGTCGGTGCCGTAGTATTGATAAGAGTCCAGCGACACTATCGCGTCGAAAAACCCCTCGGCATAGGGCAGCGCGTGCGCCTCGGCGTATACCGGATATACCTGGTTTTCCATGCCGGCTTCCCTGATACGCTGCCAGTTCTCGGTAGCTTTTATCCACAGGTCGTTGGCCCACACCTGCACCCCGTACTCTTTAGCCAGGAAGACGCTACTTAACGCCTTGCCACACCCCATGTCCAGCACGCGCATCCCCGGCTTGAGCTCCATTTTCTCGCAGAGAAACTCCGTCAGCCAGAGGACGTTGGGTCCCATCCACCCTTTTAAAACCCACTCCGGGTCGTATTTCGCCGACCGCGGAAAGCGGTCGTTTTTAAGCAGTTCTTTCATTCTTTTTTTGGTTATTCCCATCAGACACCTCCTGTTATTAAAAATATTATCTGTCAAGCAATCCGTCAAGGGGAAAGGGCGGCTGCGCCACCGGGCGGACCGCCAGGGATAGTAATGCCATCTCGTTATCATCTCCAGCAATCCGGTTCGCTTTTAAAGCGCCGCAGCCGGTACAGCGGTGTATGATAATCCACTCGTTTTTACCCCGTACCGCCACGGCCAGCGGCTCCATGATGTTGCCGCAGGATGCAGCGCGGTCGCCCGTATATTCGTCCAGGTGGACGCTTCTTAAGCACCAGGGACAGTGATTGCGATATGCAGTGCCCGGGACTTCGGTGTTGACGGTACGCCCACAGTAAAGACAGGTGAATCCCCTTTTCGTATCCTTTCTCTTGTGTTTTTCATGATGATTGGCTTTCCGGTTTTTTTCGTGCATATAAAAAGTCCTTAACGTATATTCTTATTTTGAAAACAAAACACCGCAGGGCTGTCACACCCGCGGCCGGTAAAATAATCTGCGTATTATTCTGTTTTAAGGCTGAACAAAAGCAAAAAGCCGCTCCCGGAGGAACGGCTAATATATCGGTTTTTGAGGAAGAACGTTTAACCGTACACCACCCGGAGTGTGACAGCGCTTTAGATTTCTTTAACTTGAGCTAACGTAAACGACCCCGCTTTTCGCTCTTATTTTCGGGGTAATCATATCACGTGATTGTAGCTGTGTCAACACGCTGGACTAACAGGAAAACTCATTAGTAAAAACGGGTTGAACAAAGTATCGTTATGTGACTTTGGGTAATAAAAAGATGGAATGTGAAGTCAATAGCTGGCTTCTTATTACTCTTAGCAGGGAACTGGGCTTCCCGGATGTTTTCATTCTATGGGGATACTCCGGCGATGGCTGCTTCTTCATATTCCCTTGATAAAATATTGATAAGCTCTTTAACGGAGATAATAGAATCTACTCTGTAGGCGTTGGCCCCGGCAAAAGCAAAACCCTTTGCCATGTTTCCCTTTTTAGCATTTGTTAAGGCAGCACAAATGCAGTAGGAAGAGTCTTTATAATCACAGGTCTTCAGACAAAGCCAGTGGCATTCGTAAGGTACCTTTTTCCCCCGTGATACATCCTCAAGGAACCTGTTCTGTATTGCTCTTCCCGGTAACCCGACGGGGCTGTCAATTATGATAAGGTCCTCTTTTCTGCATCTTACATATGCCTCCTTAAACTCTGCAGAAGCATCGCATTCGTGAGTTGCCACAAACCTGGTGGCCATCTGCACTCCTTGAGCCCCTAGCTGGATAAATCTATAAATATCGGCCCCGGTATATATTCCCCCGGCAGCGATTACAGGGATACTAACGTTAGAATATCGTTCATAGGGTTTTACGACGGAAATTACTTCAGGCAATATCTTTTCCAGCTTGTATTCAGGATTATTTATCTGTTCTTTTTTGAATCCGAGATGTCCACCAGCCATCGGACCTTCAACAACCACAGCGTCAGGTACCCGGCTGAAATGATTTTTCCAGTATTGAAATATTACTTTTGCGGCTCTGACTGAAGATACTATTGGCACAACCTTGGTCCTGACCTTCCCCGATCCATCCGCGAGCAATGCCTCGGGGATTCTTAACGGAAGTCCAGCGCCAATAAAGACCAAATCTACGCCCTCTTCCACGGCAATCTGCAGAAGGTCAAAGTAATCTGTAACGGCAACCATTATATTTACCCCAATAATGCCCCCCGTCATCTGCCTCGTTTTTACTATTTCTCTCCGTAAGGCTCTCTTGTTGGCTTCACTGAAATCCTCATTGAAATCAGAATCAAGCATTCCGATTCCGGTAGAGGAAATAACTCCAATGCCGCGCTCGTTGGCGACCGCTGCGGCCAGACCTGATAGAGAGATACCGACGCCCATTCCCCCTTGAACTATCGGTATATCAGCCTCCAGATTACCTATCCGCAGCTTTGGTAACTTCTTGCCGAAGTCCATGAACTAATCCCTCCGATAGGGGTAATGTATTTTGCAGACCTATTCTAGAATTTCGAAATATCGAGTATTGATGAAGTAATTATATTACATTATCATACCCAAAGGCTACTACTTGTAAGCATCTCCTGCGATGCCTCGGTTCGAAATTATCTATCGGATTGTGGTATTGTTATATCATATTTGACGAGAGCGAAAAGGTGCGAAAAAAACCGATTTTCTTCGGCTGGTACATCGTTGGTCTAGCGATTATTGCCATGATGCTGGTCTACGGCATCAGGAGCTCCTTCTCCGCTTTTTTCCCTTATATTGTGGACGAGTTCCTCTGGTACCGCGGCAGCACCGCCATCATGTTTTCCTTGAGTATCCTGGTCTACGGATTGACCGCGCCTTTTGCCGGCAGCCTGGTCGACCGCTGGAAGCCGCGGGTGGTGGTGGTTATCGGTATCTTGGTGCTCGGCATCGCCACCGCCAGCTGCCACTTTGCCCGTGAGCTGTGGCATTTTTACCTGCTGTTCGGTATCGTGGCGCCTATCGGCACCGCTTTCTGCGGCTCGCCCGTCATCAATCCCGCGCTTCTCAACTGGTTCGGCAAGAGACGCGGCCTGGCGATAGGGCTCGGGCAAATCGGGGGAGGGTTGAGCTTCGCCTATGTCATGTTCATCGAGTGGGTGAACTCTACCTGGGGATGGGAATATTCCTTCTTCGTCATGGCGGGACTGGTATTGGCTATTTTACTGCCTGTATATCTGCTCTTTTACTATAACCGCCCCGAGGATAAAAAAATGAAAGCCTACGGCGTGGACGAGGTGCAGGTAAGCGGAGAATTGAAAACCGCCGCTGCTGCCGTACCGGACTGGACACTACGCGGCGCCTTCAAGACCTATCAGCTGTGGCTGCTGGTTTTTTCCGATTTCTGCTACTGGGGAGTGGGCAACTACCTGGTACTGGCGCACCAGATTAAATTCGCCGAGGATGCCGGCTTCAGCAACCTGGTGGCGGCGTCCGTTTTCGCTCTGTTCGGTATCATGTCTATCTTCGGGCAAATCTGTGCTTTTATCTCCGACCATATCGGACGGGAAAGGACCGTGCTGATAGCGGTGGTTTTAGCCATGGTCGGACTCTTCTCTCTAATGTCTGTCAGCGATGTTTCTCAAATGTGGATGCTTTACGTATACTCCGTCTGCTCCGGTTTCGCTACGGGACTTTATTCTCCGACCATCGTTGTGGGGGTAGCCGATATCTATCAGGGGAAAAACATCGGCGCGCTATCGGCGCTGATATTGACCGGTGTGGGTTTTGGCGGCGCTATCGGCCCGTGGCTCGGCGGCTATATCTACGATGTCTCCGGTAGCTATAATGTCGCTTTCATCGTCAGCCTGGTGGCCTTTGCCTTGGCGGGCATCAGCTTCTGGATTGCCGCGCCGCGCAACGCCGAGAAAATGCGCGCTAAGTTAAAATAGGGCTGGTGTCTGCCTGATATAGTCCCGGTATTATCGGATTGAAAATGCCTGAGTTCATATTAACTACCCCCTTTTGTTTTCAGTTCCCGACTGTACAGTTCCACCCAGGCCGGGCGGTAGCCGAGAGAAATAACGATTCTTCTGGAGGCGATATTTGCGATAGAAGTCGAATAATAGGGGACTATCCCCTGTTTGAAAATGTATTCTGTAACAGCACTTACCATCGCTTTGCCGATGCCGCGGTTGCGGTACGCTGGTAGCGTGTCCACGCCGATTTGCCACATGATGTCGCAGTCGGCACTCACTCCTGCCTTGCCGGCGATTTCGCCGTTGATTCTGGCGATAGCAGCTACACGCTGGGGATTGTTACTATATCCGATAGAATTAGGAAATCGATTATCATTGTAGAGTTCAAGCTGTTTTACATCTTCAACCAGATTTATTTCTAAGTCTTCACTGGGAACATAAGGTTTGAAAGTATCGGGTGCGCAAATATACTTCAATTCAAGTCTCATTTCCTGGTTGTCGCGTGTAACATAATTTTGCATTCTGGCAACGGTGGATATATCTAAGATATTCTCCCGGGAAAGTCCTCCCAGGTTGGCTTTAGTCCAGCGTAGCCTCCCCGCGCTGCAGCCCACCACGACCCCGCTACCCATCGTCGCCGCCATCAGGGATTTCTCGCGGAAAGGTAAACGCCACCTGCCCCGCATTTCTCTTACTTCGTGAATAAAGACCCCTTCTTCATCGAAGTCTCTTTCTTCGCAGGCAAAGTCCAGCGCCAGGACTTTTTTAGCCGTATCTAGTGCAG
>MGMT01000012.1 GCA_001796525.1 Chloroflexi bacterium RBG_13_51_52
ATCGAAGGTCACATCCACGGCTTGACTGCCCAGGCTGCTTTTTCCCTATTCCCCGTGGCATTATTGTGTCTTTTGCCCAGTATTAAAAAAGACCAGAATTGGCAACGTCTCTTTCGCTACACTTTTGTAAGCGCGATTCTGGCAGTTATTCTCATTATTGTCATCAAGGTCTATCAGGAGCCTAATAGCGCATTCGGCCTGATGGAGCGCTTTCTTGTCGTGAATATGATTCTCTGGGTTGAAATAGCTGCTATAAACCTTTTTATTCTATCACTTAAACGCGGGGCAAACCGATAGGCACTGCTCTTGACGCCTGATATTGGCTCTAGTATCATCTTAATAGAAAATATTCTAAAATATGTAAAAAGCGAGTGTAAAAGTACCATGATAGTTGAAATGAGGACCGGAGCCAGCAAAAAAGAAGTCGAAGATGTAGTGCAAAAAGCTAAATCGCTGGACCTCGGCGTCCAGCTGAACCTGGGTACGGATAAAACCGTCGTCGCGCTGCTGGGCAGCAATACCGGCCAGATACCCACGGATATCTTTGCCGTCCTCCCCGGTGTCGAGAGTGTTACCCGCATCATGAAGCCATATAAGCTCGCATCGCGGGAATTCCAGCCTAAAAATACTAAAGTTAAATGCGGAGATGTAGAAATAGGCGGCGAGCGTATTGTCGTTATTGCCGGACCCTGCGCTATAGAGAGTGAGACTCAACTTATGGATGCAGCAGCGGCCGTAAAGAAGGCTGGCGCCAGTATAATACGCGGGGGCGCCTTCAAACCACGCACTTCTCCCTTCAGCTTCCAGGGATTGCAGAAAAAGGGACTGGAGTTATTAGTTAAAGCCAGAGAAAAGTACGGGATGCCGGTCGTTACCGAGGTTGTAAATCCTCAAGATGTTACACTGGTGGCTTCTTATGCCGATATGCTTCAAATCGGCTCGCGTAACATGCAGAATTTTGCTTTATTGACTAATGCCGGAAAAAGCGGCCGACCCGTGGTGCTGAAACGCGGCTTCTCCTGCACGATTACCGAATGGCTTACCGCCGCAGATTACTTACTGGCTGAAGGCACTAATCAGGTCATCCTGTGTGAGCGGGGCATCAGAACTTTCGAAGACAGCATCCGCTTTTCTCTGGATATATCCGCCATTCCTGTGTTAAAGAGAAACAGCCATCTACCAATTATCGTCGACCCCTCTCATGCAGCCGGGCATTACACGCTTGTTCCAGCTATTGCCAAAGCTGCTGTGGCGGCCGGGGCTGACGGACTCCTTATCGAGGTGCACCCCAACCCCAAGGAAGCTCTGGTGGATGGACTTCAATCGCTGTCTACCTCGGATTTTACGCGACTCATGGAAGAACTAAGGGTTATCGCTAAATCCGTCGGTAGATACATATAGCTAATAATTGTCATTTTGGTATTGGTAGGAATCCGCAGATAGGATGGGACTATCTATTCAGAACTATATTATCGATCAGCCTTGTCTTGCCGAATTTCACCGCCATCGATACCAGCGCCGGGAGTTTCATCCGGTGTATTTCTTTTAATGTCTCGTTATCAGCAACACTGATATACTCAATATCCGCCAGCGACTCTTTCTCGATAAGCTCGGTCATTTCATGTCTTAATACGCCGGCATCTTTCTCGCCTTGTGCTGCCAGTTCTTTTGCCAGCATCAACGCCTTATAGAGTACGGGTGCCGCTCTTCGCTGTTCGGAGGTCAGATAAGTGTTCCGGCTGCTCATTGCCAGGCCGTCTTTCTCACGCACTGTAGGGCACGCTACAACTTGCAGGTTCATGTTAAGGTCTCTTACCATCTTCTTGATGACAGCCACCTGCTGGGCGTCTTTCTGCCCGAAGTAAGCTTTAGTCGGCTCAACGATATTAAACAGCTTATTAACAATGGTCGAAACGCCGCGGAAATGCCCCGGTCTGGCTGCCCCTTCAAGCTCCTCCGTTATATCCTGGACCTCGACCCAGCTGCTGTAATTTTTCGGGTACATTTCATCGGTCGAAGGCATAAAAACGATATCGGTTAAAGGCTCCAGCAATGCAAGGTCTCGTTTTATATCTCGGGGATATTTTTTAAAGTCTTCTCTGGGGCCGAACTGCGCAGGATTCACGAAGATGCTGACCACCACCACGGCGTTTTCCTTTTTAGCCCTTTTTACCAGCGAGATATGGCCTTCGTGAAGAAAGCCCATGGTAGGCACAAAACCCACCGACCCCGCCGCATCTTTCCTTAGTTGCCGCATCTCGGCAATCGTTTTAATAACTATCATTTCTTTTGCCTCGCCCGCATTATGCCCCTCTTTATTAAATATGTCAAAGAAGGGAAGAGATATAAAAGAGTCCCGATTTAACTCGGGACTCCATATTTATACAAGAGCACGTTTATTTACTTGTCCAGGTTTTTTATAATACTTTCATCCATGGGGAAGCTCTGGGCTTCGGTAGGAAATTTACCTGATTTTACTTCACTGTGATATTGTGAAATAGCCTCCGACATAATACCGGCGATTTTTGCATACTGCCTGGCGTGCTTGGGAACGAAGTCTGTATATGAACCGAGAATATCATTAATAACCTGTACCTGTCCGTCACATCCGATTCCGGCACCGATACCGATGGTCGGAACGCTGATTTTCTTCGTAATAAAAGCCGCAAGAGGCGCCGGGACTGTCTCCATTACTACGGCAAAAGCCCCGGCTTGATCCAAGGCAATCGCATCTTCGAGCAGACGGCTGGCGGCTTCGGGAGTTTTTCCCTGTATCTTGTGCCCGCCGAACTGGTTAATGGATTGTGGTGTCAATCCGATATGTCCCATAACCGGAATGCCGCAGTCAACGATTTTCTTTACCTTATCCGCCACCGTTACCCCGCCCTCCAGCTTGACTGCCTGGCAGCCGGTCTCCTGTAAGAAACGCCCGGCGTTGCGTATCGCTTCCTCGGTGCTTATCTGGTATGTCATGAAAGGCATATCCCCAACCACGAGTGCATTTTTTGCACCTCTAACAACTGCTTTAGTATGATGCAGCATTACTTCCAGTGTCACCGGAATCGTTGAATCGTAGCCCAGCACTACCATGCCCAGGCTGTCTCCGACCAGAATCAAGGGTACACCGGCTTCATCTACTATCTTAGCCGTAACATAATCGTAAGCGGTGAGCATGGATATCTTCTCACCCTTTTGCTTCATTTCCTTTATCTGGTTAATCGTTATTCGCACGATATTTCCCTACACGAAGATTTTCTCATCGAGTTTGGTAACTATCTCGTTCTTTTCGTTTACGTGTACAATCCGGGGTTTGTAATTTTTCAAATGTTCTTCAGGGATATTGGTATAGGTCAGGATAATAACAAGATCGCCCTTAGCGGCCAGTCTGGCGGCGGCGCCATTCAGGCAAATCTCGCCGCTGCCTTCTCCCCCTTCGATAGCATAAGTGGAAAAGCGGGCGCCATTATTGATATTGAGAACGTGCACCTGCTCGTAAGGAAGTATGTCTGCTTCTTTCATTAACCTGGTGTCGATGGTAATACTGCCTTCGTAATTGATATTGGCGTCGGTTACTGTGGCCCGGTGGATTTTACTCTTCAGCATCATTCTCATTGTCTACCCCCATGTATGTATTATTAATTTCTTAATAACGTTTCCATCTCGCCGGCTTGTTGTTTATCGATTTTCCCCTTGGCTAAGGCGATTGGAATTGTCTGTAATCCCAGTTCTTTATAAGGGAATAGTAATTCCGGTGCTTTTTGACTTATTTCATCGAGATGCTTTCGGATTGTTCCCACATCTCCTCGAGCAATGGGACCCGTCAGGCATTGCGGAATTCCGATAGTTTCGATGTTGTGGAGGGTGCCGCGTATTAGCGGAAGGAGCGCTTTTGTCGCCTGGTCGGTAGGAATGGAGAAGGTTTTCCAGAGATCAGTGGCCATTTTTACCAGCGTCACCGTATAGTTGCTGGCGAACACGGCAGCCGCGTGGTAGGCAACCTTGTCGCTGGCTTTCAGCGTTATCCATTGCCCGCCCAGGTCTTTAGCCATGTCCTTGAGTGTAGCTAGCAGTGGTTCCTCGGCTTCTATGCCGAATGTCGACCCGGGGATATTTTCGATGGCCTGTTCGATTCCGGCAAAAGTCTGGAGCGGATGAAAACAACCCACCATAGCGCCGGACTTTCGGGCGGGTTCCAGAATGTTTACGGAGTCAGCGCCGCTGCAATGAACGACACTCTGGCCTCGGTGCCAGCGTACCTCGGCGGCAACTTTGGCGATAGCATCATCGGGAGTGGTGATGAAAACGATTTCGGCGGCATCCGCCACTGCCTGATTATCGTCCAGTATACGCAGGTTGCTGATTAGCCTAGACTTGCTTGTTTTTGCTGTTTTATTCCGCCTGGACGCGCCGACGAACTCGTAACCCTTGCGGCTTAGAAGGACCGCCAGGGCCGTGCCGACTGTTCCAGCGCCTATAAAACCAGTTTTAAGCATTTCACTACCTTAAACAAAAAACCCTCTCAAATTCAACAGAGAGGGCATCGGATAATTTCACTCTATTTTGCCGTCTCGGTCGTTTCCGATCCAAGCGACTCTCTATATTGTTAAGGTATCAGCTTCTTACTCACCGCCATAACGGTTGATGGTATTTGTATTTTAGCACGCAATATCCTGATTGTCAATAAGAATCTACATACAATTTAGTCACAGGTTGGCTTGGAAAAGTGGACTGGTCACTTCTTTTTATTAAAAGTAATGCCGCCTTTTTCGCTCATCGCCTGGAAAAATTTATCCACACGTGCACTGTTGAACACGGGATACCTTACGCTCCAGTACTTTTCCATGTTCTTTCCTATTTTTACGCTCTCTATCCGGTAATATCCGTAATCGTAAGCGAACACGAATACTATGCTCAATAAAGCGAAAACACCGCAGACTATCGATATTAAAACAGCATTAGCTGCAGTAACATTCCTCACGCTCTCGTCAAAGTAAGCGCCCCAGACGCCGATAGCGATACCTATCAATATCAGGTCGCAAAAAACGACCAAAATACGTGAGCTTATTTTCCTTCCTCTAAACGTCCCGTATCTAATACCGGATATATCGGAATAATCGAGTGCTTCAAAGCTGTTGCTCGAAAACCTCAAGATTCTTTTATCCGTAGCCACAAGATCGGATATATTAGTCCTGGTCTGCCCGATAACCACCTCGCCCGGCATCAATTTTGCTTGTACTACGCTTGATACCTTTTCCTCGGCCATATTCCGTCACCTCTCATTATCGTAATAAATTAAAATATCTGACTTTAGGTTTTCCGGTTGATACCGCCTATCACTCCCGTGATACCGAGGACAAGCAAGACAACCGGGAATAATACATCGTTGGAATAAAAATTATAAGATTGGAATATCCAGACGTATACAGCTATCGCTAAAACTCCGGCTACTATCAGGTTAATGCCTCCCGCGCGGTAGGCTTTGGGCACGGTCTCCTCATCCGATAAAGCGTATCCGGTTCTATACAGCTTTCGCCCCGCCCAGGTCGGCACGATAAAAGCCAGTGCCCCCATAATGCCGGCAAAACACAAGTAGAAATTGACGAATGTAAATGCTAATTCCTGTATTGATTCGGTAAATTGTGATGAATACGGGTAGCCGTATTTAAACTGGTCTATCATAAATGATATTTGTCGCACCCCGACGATTATGGCTACCACCAGCACGATAACTCCGATAAGAATCATTACTGGTTTTGGAATTGATGGATTCGGCATGGTTTATGTTCTCCTCCTGTTATTCTCAAAATATATATCGATAGAATAAATGCTCGCCGATAGCTTATCACCACAGCTAGAAATGTGTCAAATCCAATCATAACGTATAAATCGTAGCAATAAAATGAATTATATTTTATTGGGATAATATCTTTTCGTTGTTCACGTTTATCATAAGGTGCTATAATTTCAGCATAGTTTGAGTTGAAAAGAGGTCTGAAATAGATATTATACCTTCCATAGATATACGTGACGGCAGGTGCGTTCGCCTGTATCAGGGCGACTATAACCAGGAGACGGTGTTTTCCGATGACCCTTTTGATGTCGCCTTAAAATGGCAGTCGATGGGCGCCCCCCGCCTCCATCTCGTTGACCTTGATGGCGCGGCTTCCGGCGAAATCCTTAATCTGGAAATCATCAGGAATATAACCGACGCGATGCTCATCCCGGTCCAGTTGGGCGGTGGCATCCGCAGGATTGATACGATTGAAACGCTGTTAAAAAGCGGTATCGACCGCGTTATCCTCGGCACGGCTGCCGTTGAAGACCCGGGGCTTATCACCGATGCCTGCCGCCGCTATAGCGACTCTATTATAGTCGGCATTGATGCCCGCAACGGAATGATTGCCACGCGCGGCTGGGTAAAGGATACCGGTCTTTCCGCTGTGGAACTGGCGGAGTCTATGGTGAAAATAGGCGTCAGGCGCTTTATCTATACCGATATTGAACGTGACGGCACTCTTACGGAGCCGAATTTTTCCGCTATATCCGTGTTGATTGATACCCTCGGTTTGCCTGTCATTGCTGCCGGCGGTATCTCTACACTGAACCATTTAACGATGTTGAAAAAGCTCGGCGCCGAGGGTGCTATTGTCGGTAAAGCGCTATATACCGGGGATATAAAACTGAAACAGGCGCTTTCGGAAATCGACCAGCTGTGATAAGCTGTATCTGGGTCAAGGGTAAATATCGATGAAAAACGTAATATTCGATGAAAAAGGGCTTGTGCCCGCCATCATTCAGGATGCCGCCACCGGCGAGGTGTTAATGCTGGGCTATATGAATGAGGAATCGCTGCGCCGTACCATGAAAAGCAAAGAAGTCTGGTTCTACAGTCGCAGTCGGCAGGAGCTATGGCACAAAGGGGAGACTTCCGGCAACATCATTAAAGTGAAAAACGTCAAATATAACTGCGAAAATAACTCGCTGCTGGTGACAGCTACGCCTACTGGACCCGTTTGCCACACCGGCAATAAGACCTGCTTCTACCGGGAATTGACCGGGGACGACCTCAAGGACCGATAGACGTATCAGGTAAAGCTGCCTGTGACGTTTCCTCCGCCCGGTCTATCTCCACCGCCTTGTTGAGGGCAGCTATCGCCACTTCCAGTTGTTTATCATCCGGCTCGCCGGTTGTCATCGCCTGGAGCCATAGTCCCGGAGCCAGGGCTATTTTCATCAACCAGTTCTTGGCATGCCTGGCGCCGAAGTAAATTATCTCGTATCCTATCCCCATGATAACCGGTAGCAGCACCACCCGCGATAGCAACATCAGCCACAGCGCCTGGCGTCCCACGAAAGTAAATATGATGATGGCTACTATAAATACCAGGAACAGGAAACTGGTGCCGCAGCGCACGTGGGCTTTGCTGTACGTCTTGATGGCATCAACCTCCATCGGCACGCCTGCCTCGTAAGCGTTGACGGCTTTATGCTCGGCGCCGTGGTAGGTAAATACCCGTTTGATATCCGGTAAATATGAAATAACTTTAATGTAAGCCAGGAAAATCACCAGCCTTATAACGCCTTCGATGATATGGAAGACCAGCGAGTTGGGTATAGCATTATTTATCAGTCCCGTAAGAAAAAGAGGCGCGATAAAAAAGAGGAGCACTGCCATGATTGCGGCGATTGCCATCATGCCCCAGATGACTTTAGCGGGTATTTTTTCTTCCTCTTCTTCCATGGAGACATTGGCGGAATGCAGCAGGCTTTGAATCCCTATTACCATCGCCTCGATAAGAATTACCACACCCCGTATCAGCGGCGTGCGCCGCGCTTTATTCACTGTCGTGGAGGGCAGAGGTTTTACGTTAGTGGTTATTTCACCGCCGGGACGCCGCACGGCCGTAACCACGGAAGTCCTCCCCCGTATCATTACCCCTTCGATTACCGCTTGGCCGCCGTAGCTATGCTTTTTTTTCTCTGCCATGTTGTCTAAACAAAAAGGAGTCCCGAATTACCGGGGCTCCTCCCTTTATGGAATATTTACCTGTTTTAGCCTTCAATCTTATAGCGTTTCTTGAACCGCTCGACTCTTCCCGTGGTATCCATCATGCGGCGCTCGCCGGTAAAGAAGGGGTGGCATTTGCTGCAGAGGTCTACCTTCAATTCTTTTTTCGTGGAACCGGTGGTGAACTTATTTCCGCAGGAACATATTACCACAGCATCGTTATAAAATTTAGGATGTATCTTCTCTTTCATATCGTTCAGCTAACGTAAACGCTGACCTTTCTCCTGTCGTTGGTGGTAGGCTCGTATTTCACAATGCCGTCTATCATGGCATAAAGGGTATGGTCTTTGCCCACCCCCACGTTTTCCCCCGCGTGAATGCGCGTGCCGCGCTGACGCACCAGTATCGTGCCGGCGTTTACCGCCTGCCCGGCAAATCTCTTCACACCGAGCCGCTGGCTCTGGCTGTCCCGACCGTTCCGGCTGGTGGCGGCCCCTTTTTTATGCGCCATCTGCTTTCTCCTCTGTCTTCTTGCGCCGTGTCCTCTTCACCGGCTTTACAACGTCTTCTACTCCGGCAGGGAGTATCCTATCGATGTTCAGACTAGTGTAAAGCTGGCGGTGACCTTTCTTGCGGCGATAGCGTACCTTGGCTTTATATTTGAAGACGATTATTTTATCGCCTTTGCCGTTCTTCTTGACCGTGGCCATTACTCTCGCCCCGTCTACATACGGTTTGCCGAACGTTACGTTGTCGCCGTCGGCAATCAGCAGCACCTTATCCAGTTTAACTGCACCGCCTTCGTCCGCTGTCAGCCGGTCGATTTCTATCGTCTGGCCCTCGGTTACTTTATATTGTTTACCGTTTGTTTCG
>MGMT01000013.1 GCA_001796525.1 Chloroflexi bacterium RBG_13_51_52
CCACGGCTCCGCCAGAGCGCAGGTTGAGGGAATTTTCCATCAGGATGACCGGGAGAGGGGTAAAGCCCTGCGGGAATTGCTGGCGGAAAAGGGGCTGGCAGCTGATGACGGCACGATTCTCCTTGCCTGCGAGTTCCGCCGGCAGGGCCGCACCACGCCGCGGGTCAACCGGCAGGCGGTATCACGGGCTTTGCTCAAGGATATCGGCGGGGCAATGGTTGATATTCACGGCCAGAGCGAGCACCTTTCGCTGCTGAACAAGAGCCATCACCTGGACTACCTCGATGCTTACGCGCACACGCTGGAAAAAAAGCACGCCTTCGCCGCTAAAGTCCTGGAACTGCACCAGATAGAGCGTGAAATCCAGTCGCTGACGAGGGACGAGCGGGAACTGGCGCGGCAGGTAGAGCTGCTCAATTTCCAAATTGATGAAATAAAACGGGCCAAGATTGAAGATGGCGAAGAAGAAGCCCTGCAAAAAGAACTGGCAATTCTAATGTCCGCTGAAAAGCTTAAAACGGCGGCTTTTGAGATTTACCGCATCATTTACGGCGACGAAAGCGCCATGAATGCCGACTCGGCTTTAGATAAAGTCAACGAAGCCCTGCCGCTGCTGAACCAGATAACGGATACCGACCCCTCAATGAAGGCGAAGGTAGGCAGCCTCGAGGGAATCATCAACGGACTCGAAGAGCTGGCGCGGGAAATACGCTCCTACGGCGATAATCTCAACTTCGACCCGCAGCGACTGGAAGAGGTCCAGGAACGACTCGAACTGCTAAAGACTTTAAAAAGGAAGTACGGAGGCTCGATAAAAGAGGTGCTGGCATACCTCGCTAAAGCGGAAAAGGAGCTGGCGGGGCTGGCTTTTTCCGGGGAGCGAAAAGAACAACTGGAAGTGCAGCGAGTGCAGCTGAAAAAAGAAATGGGCGCTTTAGCCTCGAAGTTGTCGCAGGAAAGACAGCGGTCGGCGCAGAAACTGGCGACGGCGGTGAAAAAAGAGCTAGGTGAGTTAAGCATGGCGCGTGTGGATTTCGTCGTCTCCATCACGCAGGAGCCTTCTCCGGAGGGCATACCCTTCCCCGACGGCAAATATTACAGATTCGACAACCGGGGTGTTGACGACGTGGCTTTCTTGGCTTCGACCAACCCGGGCGAGCCGGCCAAGGCGCTGGACAAAATAGCCTCTACCGGCGAGATATCACGTTTTATGTTGGCGCTGAAAAGCGCGCTGGCGGAAGCGGACACGATTCCGGTGCTTATTTTCGACGAGATAGATATCGGCATCGGCGGGCGCAGCGGCGAGGTCATCGGCAGGAAGCTCTGGAAACTCGCCCAGCACCACCAGGTAATCTGTGTCACGCATTTGCCGCAGATTGCTGCCTTCGCCGATACCCAGTACCGCGTCAGCAAGAAGACCGCCCGCGACCGCACCGTCAGCACCATCGAGTCGCTGGAAGGGGAGGCGCGTTTCCAGGAACTGGCGGTCATGGTCGGCGGGCCGCGCTACACGGAAAGCGCGCTTAAAGCCGCCCGGGAACTCATCGAGGGGGCGGAGGACTGGAAAAGCGCCGAGCCGAAAGGCTAACTGATGAAATTGAGACCTGTAATAAATAACTCGTGAGTTTGGCGATGAAGGATGATGAGCCGCAGGTTGTGCCGCCAATATCATGGTGTATCTTTACAGTTATTTGCGCTCAAGCTTAGACCCGCCCGGAAACGGGAGATGAAAACCCCGGTTTCCGCCGTTAGATGTATCACACTTGACATTACTCGTAATACAGATTATCATTTTCAACAACTTGAATTCCTGGCCGGCACTGCGAGGCCGGTTCATATAACGATAGGAAGGAGAAAAGCACCACCGGACGAGTGTCAACAGGGAGGCATGAAAAAACTTCTCCTCGTCACAGTCCTGACTATCTTGACGCTATCCAGCGTGATAGCCCTCACCGCTTGTGGTTCAGATACCGACAGCACCACGTCCGTGAGTAGCCCCACCGCGAGCACCCCCGTTACAAACAACCTGGTGCAAGGTATCCAGTTTACCCGGCAACCGAACGAAATTCTGATCAGTGAAACGGGCGTCGAGCCGAAGGTACTGACCATACCGGCGGGGACCCAGGTCATCTGGTACAACATCGACCGCAGCGAGAACGCCCGGCATTGGATGAAGGCGCTGGATGACTCGTTCAGCACCCAGGCGATTCCCAAGGGCACGCGGATGCCGATGATGTTCAACACCCCGGGGACGTACGAATACCGCTGTATCTACCATCGCGATGACGAAAGCGAAATGGGGACGATCATAGTCACCAAATAAGGGAGTTTAAGCGGGTCGCGCTACACGGAAAGCGCGCTAAAAGCTGCCCGGGAGCTCATCGAGGGGGCGGAAACGTGGAAGAAAAGTCAGCCAAAAGAGAAGGGCGCATAGTTTAAGGTTATTCAGCCCCATGCGCCCTTAAAAGTTTATCCGTTTGGCTTAAGGTACGGTTATTTTCTCCATGCTCGATGCCCCGGATATATCCATTTCGCCCAGTGTAGGGTTCCCCGTATATTCCACTGAAGAAGCGCCGCTAAGCGAAACATCTAATCTACCGTTTATATTCAGGCTGGCGCGGCTGGCACCGGAAAAGTCTATATAGGCGTTATTTACAGAAAACCCCAACATATCGACGTTGCTGGCGCCGGAACCGTCAATATTTATATTCCCGCCGGAACCGGTGAGGCTGATGCGGCTCGCTCCGGAGAGATCGATTTCAGAGCTTGTGGCTATCAGGTGCCCGGTAATTTTACTGGCGCCGGATAATTCAGCAAAGAAATCGCCGGTTTCCATATCCATATTCAGTTCACTTGCTCCGGATAAGTGTAGTTTCAAACCTTGAGAGGATTTAAAGCCCCTGGCCGTGCCTTTACAGGCCCCGGAAAGCTCCAGTTCGGTGAGGACAGGCATGGTGACGGTAAGTTTGGGGGAGACCCACCAGCTAATAAACCAGGTATCGACTTCGATTACCAGGGTGCTGCCGTCTTTATGCACATCTAAATGCTCGAAAGTATTTTCTCCGGCGGTGATTTCGACGCTGTAATTGTCTGAAGGCGTAATCGTCACCTCGAAGGCGTGCCCCACATCAATGCCCGTGAAGCCGGTAAAATCATATACCCGTGTGGAAATGGGGCCGGCTTTTTCTGTCAGGTCCACGCGTATACAGCCTGCCAGAACGGGAACCGACAATACTATCGCGGCTAGCAAAAGTGTGAATAAGATTTTTTTCATTTGATTTCCTCCTGTGAAGTGACTGCTAACTCTCTTTCATTTGTAGACATTGCCCTGGCAAGTGCTCCGTTCAGCCTGGCAATCAGCTTGACCGAATGTACGATTATCATAATTAACGCGATTAATATAATGAGTTTTTTCATTTCTATTCCCTCACCAGCATGACTTTAGCCATCATACCGTGCATTTTACCGGCGAACTTGGCCAGGTGCATGGAAGCGAAGAGCAGTAGGATACCGCCGATGACGACGAACGGCATGGCCCACGCAGGCGTGTAATAGGCATAGGGAGGGAAAACAAACGTCGGGAAATCGAAGACCAGCTCCCAGACAGGCCTGCCGATTAGCCATATCGAGAAGGAAATCAGGGTGATGAAAACGGTGAAGTAAATAATCCCCAGCGGCATCTGCAGTATCATGTATATGACGGCTGTCCAGGTCTGTCTTTCGGTGAAAAGGTTCTTAAATTTTTGCCACCACCCGATGTCTCTACGAGAAAACAGCGGCCGGCGCGGCATTCTCACGCCGATTAAAGCTTCGATAAGGCGCCCCTCCAGTAGGGCGATGCCCCGAGCGGAAAGCAGGAACAGACCTAATATAGGCAGACCGACGATGAGCACCAGCAGTCCCGCGGACACCGATAGCCCGGTAACCGCCCAGGTAAAGTAAGCGATGCCCGTGCCCAGGGTGAATAACAGGTAAACTAAAGCCCCCCACGCCCTCGGCTCCGCGAAGACGCCGAAGAAGCGAACGTAGAAAGGACGGGTATCCGGGACCACAGGAACGGCAACCGGTGCTGCGGGGGCTTTCGCCTCTTTGGTAGCGGGACGGGAAAGGGCTGGCGGTATGCGCGACTCGATTTCTTTGTAGGCGGCGGCGATTTCTTTGGGCGAGCCGTACTTCTCTATAATTTCCGCCAGCGCTGCGGCTTTGGAAGCAGGATTGCCTTTCTGCGCATTCTCCAGGGCTGTCCGCAGGTATTCCTCGGCGTCAGATAAAGCGTCCTGCACCGTGGCGCGGTCGCTGCCGGCAAACTCCTTTTTCAGCTCGGACAGGTATTGCTCGATACTGTTAATCATGGCTCCCTCCTTGTAGAACGGCATCGACAAGTTCCCTTGTCTGCTGCCAGATTTCTATCCATTTAGCCAGGGTCTGGCGGCCGGATTCGGTGATTTTATAATAGCGGCGGGGCGGTCCGGCGACGGAAGGCTCAACTTCGCTTTCCAGCAGGCCGGTAGCTTCGAGCGAACGCAGCACCGGGTAGAGCGCGCCCTGCTTCATAATGTCCACGTCTTCAGTCTGCGCTTCTATCAGCTTGGCGATCTGGTAGCCGTACATCGGGCTGGTGGCTTTATCCAGCACCCCCAGCAGGACGAGAGCCGATGTTCCGCCGTTCAATTCCTTCTGGAATTTCTTGATGGCTTCATTTATTTCATCCAAGTTATCACCCCCCAACCACAGATTTGATAGCTTTATAATGTTGTTATATAAATAATAGTGATAACTTAATAATAGTGGTTTATGAGGTAATGTGTCAAATCGAAATAAATGAATATAGGGGATATTAGGCGAATAAAAAGGAAAAGAAAGGAAGATATCTATTGAAAATAACTAAATATCTATTAATTTCTGCAATAATCTTGCAATATTGCTATATGCCGGTTTATTACTGCAGCGCTTTTTGTCCGGTGACTTCATGCTTGGTGTACCAGCTGTATACTGCACCGGCAACTTCCATCGGATAATCGAAAACCCTTAGAAGTTCGAAATCTTCTTCTGAAATATGGCCGTGAGCCAACACTGTATTTTTGAGCCATTCCAGGAAGCCTCCCCAGTATTCACTGCCGAATAAAATAACCGGGAAGGGTTTAATTTTTTGCGTTTGTATCAGGGTAAGGACTTCCGTCAACTCGTCCATGGTGCCCAGTCCCCCGGGCATGATGATGTAAGCGGTGGCGTATTTTACCAGCATGACCTTGCGCACGAAGAAATGGTGGAATTTTATTACTCTGTCGGCGTAAGCATTACAGGCCTGCTCTTTAGGCAACAATATATTCAGTCCTACAGATATTACTCCTGCATTATGCGCTCCCAGGTTGGCAGCCTCCATGACGCCCGGACCGCCGCCGGTCATGATGTTGAAGCCGGCCTTGCCCAGTAAGGTGGCTATTTCTTCGGTCTGCTTATACCATATATTATCGGGCTTGAGACGGGCCGAACCGTATATCGTCACTGCGGGCACGATATCGGCCAGGCTATCGAATCCCTCCACCAGCTCCCCGATAATGCGGAACATCCGCCACGAGTCTTCCTTGGCAAGTTGATTGATTTCAAACTCGTTATTCATAGGTCCTCCTGAAGAAATATTGCCTGTATTCATATTTACTCCAGCCTGACGGTAGTGCCGTAATCAGGCACCAGGGTCTCGTACCCGGTTTTTTCGTTTAAAAATTTACCGAACTGCTCGGCGGAAGTGGTTTCACCGTGGGTAATGAAAATGCGCTTGGGGTGCACCTCCAGTTTGGAAAGCCATTTTATAAGGTCATCTCTATCCGCGTGGGCGGAGAATCCGTGAATATGGTCGATCCGGGCGCGGACGGGACACTGCTGGCCGTGGATTCTGACGGTTTTAGCACCGTCGAGTATCTGTCTGCCCAGCGTGCCGATTGCCTGGTAGCCGACGAATAATACCGTACACTCCGGCCGCGAGATGTTATTGATGAGATGGTGTTTGATGCGGCCACCGGTGCACATCCCGGAACCGGCGATAATCATGATAGTGCCTTTAATAGCGTTCAGGGCTTTTGATTCGTCGACAGTTTCTACCATCTTAAGACCGGGGAAGTCGAAGGGGGAATGATGTTCCTGTAACAGCTCTTTCATATCCCGGTCGAAGAGATTGGAATAGCGCTTGAATACCTCGGTGATTTTTATCGCCATCGGGCTATCAAGGAAAACGTCCATGGCGGGTATACGCTTTTTCATCAGCAGGATATTAAGGTAATACAGGATTTCCTGGGCGCGCTGTAAAGCGAAACTGGGCACGATGATATTGCCGCCGGCGTCAAAGGCTGTCTTGACGATGTCCGCCAGCTCCTCACTGATATCCTTGGTGCCTTCATGCAGGCGGTCGCCGTAGGTTGATTCCATCACGATGTAATCCGTATAGCGGAACATGCGCGGGTCATGCAGCATGGGGCGATTCCACCGACCGATATCACCGGAGAAAACGATGCTCCTCTTTTCCTCGCCCTGAATGATACGTATCCTGATCATAGCCGATCCGAGAACATGCCCCGCGTCGAAGAAAGTAGCTTCGATGCCGGGGCCGATTTCTATCGTATTATTGTATTCGACGTCGGTAAACAGGGGGAATGTCGCCTCGGCATCGGCGACGGTATAGAGGGGGATTTCAGGATAGGGACTTTTCTTGCCTTCCCTGATATGTCTCTTTTTCTTATAAGCGGCGTCTTCTTCCTGTATATGCGCCGAATCCAGCAGGATGATTTTAGTAATATCGGCGGTGGCGGGTGTACAGTAGACCCTGCCCTTGAATCCCTCGTTCACCAGTTTGGGCAACAAGCCGGAGTGGTCCAGGTGGGCGTGAGTGATTAAAACAGCATGCAGTTTGTCCGGCGCGCAGCGGAAAGGTTCCCAGTTTCTATGCTGAAACTCCCTTTCCTGGTAGAGACCGCAATCCACAAGTATGGTCGTATTATTGGCTTCTATTAAATAGCGGGAGCCGGTCACGCCGCGGGCAGCGCCCATGAACGTAATATTTATATCCATGATTCGCTTTCCTGTGTTTATTTCATGATAACACCTGCAGGCAATAGATACCAGTGCTAGAGAATATGCCGTATTTGCAAATACAGTCTTAAAGGTATTGTATATATGAATATATGCGTATATAATAATATATTGGAGGGATGAAAAATGCCTGATAAATATGATTCGGAGCTCTTTAAACTGAAAGCCGAGCTCTGCAAAACGTTCTCCGACCCGAAAAGACTGATGA
>MGMT01000014.1 GCA_001796525.1 Chloroflexi bacterium RBG_13_51_52
ATTTAGCCACCCGGGAGGCAACCGGCGGCTTGAGTCAGCAGATAATCGGCGCCATGGAAACTACTGATAAATCCGTATTGACACCCGGCGACCCCGTGATTATCTGGGATAAGGACTATAATGCTGCCCGCCAGGCTGTGGAAGATGGGGAACTGGAAGGGATTCTCGCTTTCCCGGCGGATTTTACCCAGGCTGTGATGACAGGTTCAAAAACCAGCCTGGAAATTATCACTGATGCCGGCGCCGGCTGGGCGCGGGCAGCTCTCAACGGCATCGCGGGAGCTATCTCCTCGCAAATCATCACGAATAAGGTCGTCATCGATGCTACTATCAGCCTGCTGGTAAAGAGCGGGGCTATGCCTGCCGATGATGAAAGCATAGATGAGGTGGTTCAACAGTTGTTGAGCCAGGCAATGTCAGGAAGTATGCTTGGAGGAGGAGAGTCTTTTCTGACATACAGAATAAACAGCGTGGGCGATGTAAAGGCAGGCAATCCGTCCGACTTCGTGATACCCGGCTATCTTGTCATGTTTGTCTTTTTTGCCGCGGCGGTGTCTGCCCAGAGAATCGTCTGGGAGCGCCAGAACCATACCCTGGAAAGATTGTTAGCCAGTTCCGTTAATAAAGAGTCTATCCTGGGGGGCATTTATACCGGTACTGTAATTAAGGGATTTATTCAAATAATTGTTTTCTGGGGGGTGGGCATTCTGGTCTTTAATGTCGACCTGGGACTATCGCCGCTGGCGGTTATCGTCCTTTCCGTCTTGATGGTTATAATGTCCGCCGCTTTTGCGTTGATGCTGGCGACGCTAGCCAGGACGATGCGCAGCGCCGCTTCCCTGGCGGTGTTAACTTCTTTGCTGCTGGCGCCCCTGGGCGGGTGCTGGTGGCCCTCCTTTTTATACCCGGAATGGCTACAAAATATCGCTAAAATAACGCCCCATGCCTGGGCGACTACGGGATTTAATAAGCTCATGCTTTTCGGGGCTAATTTCGGCGACGCGGTGCCGTCGATGCTGGCACTGCTGGTATTTACCCTTATTTTCGGCGGGATAGCTGTCTGGCGGTTTCGCGCCAGCGCGACGTAGGAAGGTAGTATGATGAAGTTAAAATTATCGGTTGAAGAAGCTAAAAGCAAAGTACTGGAATATATGCGCCAGGGCAACCATTGAGGGCCGTCTGTCCTGCAAGTTATGTGGGAAGCTTACGGACTGAAGAACAGAGATTTTCTCTGGGCCGGCACAACATTCCGGGGCGGTATAGCCGGTCAGCAACAGGCGCCATGCGGGGCGGTATCGGCTTCAGCGTTAGCGCTGGGATTTCGGCACCGCCGGTCCACTGCTGATAAAGAGAAAGCCGAGAAAGCGCGAAGCGCCGCCTATGAAGATGCCGCCGAACTGGTCAAAAGTTTTGAAGAAAAGTTCGGGGCTATTACCTGCATCGGACTGCTGGGGGTGGATTTTAGAGATGAAGAGGCGATGAAACAAGCAAAAGAATCCAAGATATTAGAAAAGAAATGCCACGCACAGGTCCAGTTTGCCATTGAGAAGCTCTATGAGATTGAAAAAAGACGCGCTTGAAACGTGGCGAACCCGGATAATATTACATACTACCAATTATGTAGTTTCCGGTGCCGCTGGTAACGATTTCACTGCGGACGGAAATGATGACATATATCAGGTTCCAGGCATCGGTACCGGTATTCATATCCAGATGCAGCTTGGTATCTTTGGGCGTTAAAATCCCGTCGGTCCATAGTACCTCGAAAGTATCAACATCGACGCCGGGATAGCTCATACCGGGGGAAGCCGAGTTCCATACATTATTCGAGGGGCTGGATGTATTGGAAAGAGACTTACTAGCCCCCGATTGCTGGCCGGTAATTATTAGGGTATCGCCGCTGTAGATATCATCGCCTTCACCCACAAAACAGGTAATCTTGGCAGCCCTGGGGTCAATGATGGTGCCGAATTTGTCCCTGACAGGCTCCGGGAAAAGAAAGCCGATAACATCACCACCCGGAGTACCATCGTTATCGAAGTCGAGGTTGGTACCGCCGGGATTAAAGGCGAAAACGTCCCGGATATCCCGTAGATAGATATACCTTCCGGCCGTGGTAGGGCTGGAATAAATGACAATCAGGGACCAGCCGGCGTAAGAGACGTATTCGCCGGTATCTGCAAAAATACCGCCAACGGTGTAATTATAGTTACCGGTATGGTGCTCTTCGCCGGGCACGATAGGGTACGTTCGTACCAGTTTGGAGACATCCTTGTAGCAGGCATAGGAATACCCCGGTGATGAGGTGCCAGCCGTATTTATCATGACGGCTGAATATGAAGCGACTATCGGCTGTTCGCCTGCCTGGGGGTCTCCGTTTGAGTCCAGATAGACCTGCTGACCGTTAATCTTAAAATTTGCCGAATCGTCAGGAGGCCTGACAACTACCTTTATATTATCGATTCTGGCATATTGTTGGCTGCCTTCCATGCCGACGAGGTAAAACCTTAATTTAAAATTGCCGGACGTAATATAGGAACCGGAAAGGTAATAGGTAAAGGTCGACCATGAGGTGCCGATATCGCCGCGGAAAGCCTGGATATTGCTGCTCCAGCTAGTGCCTCCATTATCAGATATAGCAAAGTCGAGTCCATCTAACGAGCCGTAAGAAGGGGTAATTTTAATATTATCAATGCGGCAATAAACGGAGCCGGTAAAGCCGACCAGCTTGAATTTAATCATAAAACCATTCGTCAGATACTCGCTGCCGAAGTCAACCGGGATAGTATAACTTTTATTGACCCATGAGGTGCCGATATCACCCCGGAATGCCTGGGTATAGGTGCTCCAAGTGCTACCATTATCGGATGATAAAGCAAAGTCAAGCCCGTCACCGGCCGCTGCTGCGCCGGAAACCCGCTGGTCCCAGGAAATGGTGACTGAAGAGTAGCTGCTAAGGTCCTGGCCACTATTCAAGGTAAGAAGCCTGGTCGTATCATCTTCAGAGGCGGTGGACTTGGCCTGGAAATATTGGTTGCTACGGATTTCCCAGGCGGCACCGGGATTCCAGTTATTGAAGTTGCTGCATCCGTCGGAAAATATATCTTCTGATAAAGCTGCTACGGACTGGCTCCAGCTGATTTCATACTGTGTTCCCGAAGGGAATTCCCCCAGATTTAAACCATTGCTCATGGTGAGGTAGCGGCGGGAGTCGGCACCCGTGTGCTGGCCCCGGTAGTAATATGGACTAGAGGAATAATATGCCCAGTCGCCGCCGTTCAGCCAGGAAGCGGATAAATTGCCGCTGGAGCAGGTATCCGAAAATAAGTTTGTGTCATGGCGAAACCCTGACCAGTATAGGTACGCATAGAGGACATCGCCGTCGGTGGGGATAGGGGATACATCCGCCAGGTTGGTAGAGGTTTCACCTAAAAGAGTATCACGCTTATCATAGGGAGAATAGTAATCCGCCATCACCGAGTTACCGATGGCTGCATAGTCGCCGGGGATGCCGTTGCCCAGGTTGCGCAGCTGGCTCTTGGTAGAATAGGCTTCAATACTGGTCTCGCCGGTTGCCGAGGTTATTTTATAAATGCGCGCGTCCGTATCCCAGGCGATGGGGACGTCATCAGGGTTGGGACAGGAGGGGTCCATATCGGTAAGTACCCAGGCTACCGCCACAGGCAGCTTTGTGGGGTTGGAAGCGGGGGGAGTGTAGGTAAAGGCAAAATCAACGGTCATGGTCTGTTCTATGATGTCAAAATTCGGGAAGGAGGTGAACAGGGGGTAGGGTTCATTATAACTCCAGATTACCGTACGACCACCGGGTACTACTGTTTCAGAAACTAATTCCGGATAATATTCAACGAAGGGATCATCAAGCAGGGTACAGTTACTAGCATTATAAATAAACCCCTGGGGGAGCCAGATTCCGATTGATTTTATAGTCAGGTTATCGCTTTCGGCGGGTGTAAAGTCCATCTTGATATGGTATGGTTTTCCCGGTTCGGTGCCGGAGGTGCCGGTAATTATCAGCTTTTCCGATTCGATGATGGCTTTGGCCTGCGCCGGTGATAGACCAAGGCTACCCAGGGTTACATTACTTGGAACCCATACATTCTGGACGGTAATGTCTGCAGTGAGATTATTAAGCGGGTCGGTCTCGTATGACCAGACGGTACCGAAATCATAAGGGTCATAATCAGGTCCAAGTAAATTATATTTAATGCGCCACAGACCGTTTTCAATCCCGGAGTCAGCTGTGAAAAACTCTTTAGACTTGTCCTCGTATGAGACGCCGGACTTCAAAGCCGTCGTCATATGCGCCAGTGTAGGCATTATGGTAATACTTCCCAGTAAAACGAAAACGAGTATCAGGATAAGAGCCTGCCCCGATTCTCCAGATGAAAGACCGCTAAAAAAGCCTCTTCTTTTTCTCATAATACTATCTGTTTTTATAAATTAGGCCTCGAAGTAATTATGCGTACCTTGGTTACATTTATAATTTTATCGCCTTCACCAACGCTGCCGGTAATAACAACCGTCAGGGTGCCGTTACTGGATACGCAATAAGTCAATAACACGTCCGGATTGATATTAGAGGCTATTACCGTCGTGGTCAGCTGGCCATTTTCAGAATAAGCACGTTTAAGAACACCGTTTTCCAGAGTATAGTTGGCGGAGTACACAGTGTTATCCCACCCCGTCCAGCTTAAAGAAAGGTCATCGGTTTGCGGGAAGCCCTCTGCGCCGTCTATAGTCTGTGCCATTAAAACATCATGGCTTATCCAGTATAATGCGTTAAGGGCGTTGCGGCTGGCTGAAGTATAGTCATTGTTCGCGGAAGTCTGGTTGAGTACCTGTCCGCTGGCTATCGAGGCGCCGAGGCCGATAATACCTGAAATCGCCACCGCGGCGATTAACTCGATAAGCGTAAAGCCTGCCTGTCTCTTTGTGAAGGCTTTAAATTTAGATAGCATCATCGGTCCACCTTAAAGCTTTCCAGTGTGAGAACGTCGCGGTTGAAATGCTCGATGACGATTGTAAGCTTTTGAATATTACCGTTTGCCAGGCTTTCAACGGTTAGATTGGCGGAATAGCCGATATATTCCGGCGGAATTGAAACATCATAAGATGATTCATAGCCCTGTTTTTTTATATTATCAATAAGGCTTTCCGCCAGGATTTTTGCCGACACCCGCTCGTCGGCGATAACGCGGGCGGTAGAGGAGTTCGCAACACTGCCAAGAAACAGCACGCTGACGATGCCCAGCAGCGCCAGGGCTACCAACACTTCCAGTAAAGTGCTTCCCTTTTCGTGTTTCATTATGTTCCCCAGTACGGCAAAAATGTAGCCTGTTGACAGTAAATGAGCTACATCCGAGTAACTGTCTTCAGGCTCATGTTCTATTTCTATTATTCTCTGATTGTAAATATATTTGAATAGTTATTTCGTCATGAATCGCTGGTTACTTACGTCCCTCCCTGCCGGACATTGTTAATTTTTAAATGACTTGACCATGGGAGTCTTGAGGAAGGACTGGACAACTAAAGGGTCGAATTGAGTGCCGGCGCAACGCTGAATTTCCCCGACCGCCTTGCTGGCGGACATGGCAGTGCGGTAAGGCCGGTCTGAAGTCATCGCATCGAAGGAGTCAGCCACCGCAAGAATTCTGGAAATAAGCGGTATGGTATCGCCTTTTAAAGTCTGATTAAGGCCGGTTCCGTCGTAACTGTCGTGGTGATGTCTGATAGCTTCTACGATAACATCGTTTACCAGGGGCTGCACAATACCGGGCCCTATCGTGCAGTGAGTCAGGATATAATTATACTCGGTCGGCGTAAGAATACCCGGCTTGTTCTGGACAGTAGGGTCAATCCCTATCTTGCCGATATCATGCAGCAGCGCGGCCCAGCGTATATTTTCCAGCTCTTCTCCATGAACACCCAGTGTAACGGCAATATCCAGGGCTATTTTAGTAACTCGCCGTGAATGGCCTGCCGTATATTTATCCTTGGCTTCCAGAGCACTGATGAGCGACTCCACAGCATCGATGAAGAGCTTCTGGAGTTCTTTAGCCTGTTCCGTCACTTTGCCTTCGAGAACCTGGCTTTTCTCCTTGAGGTTCAACTCAAGATTTCTCTTTTCAAGGACCGTCTGGATATTTTTAACAAGCAGGTTGACATCAAAAGGCTTGGTTATATAGTCATGGGCGCCGTTCTTCATGCAATTAACGATAGTATCCGGTTCGACAACAGCGGTAGCCATTATCACTGCCGTATCGGGGAAAGCCTGTTTTATCTGGGGCAGCAATACACTCCCGGGAGTACCCGGCATCATAATATCCAGGATAACCAGGTCGGCCGTTTTATTGCGAAGGTATTCCATAGCTTCATCAGCATTGCTGGCTTCTTCACAAGCGAATCCATTCATCGTTAAATATTTATTAAGACTTCGCCTGACTATTTTTTCATCATCGACGATGAGGATTCTCTCTTTATTAGCCGTTGGTACCATTGCTGTGTCCTTGCCGGCTGTTATTACCATTGCTGTATCCTTCCTGTCTTCTCAAAACATTATTTCATGTTACTGAATAATCGGCATTCTAATGGTGAATGTAGTGCCTTCGTTTACCTGGCTCTTTACGCTTATCTTGCCGCCGTGTTTCACGATTATGCTGTAGCAGATACTCAAACCAAGCCCCGTGCCTTTACCGATTTCCTTGGTTGTAAAGAACGGATCGAAAATCCTGGGCATAACCTGTTTCTTGATACCACACCCGTTATCGCTGAACGTGATATTGATATGGTTATTCACCCGTTGCGTGGCGACGGTTATAGCGCCCGGGCGGTGGGCTTCCTTGATAGCCGCTTCTGCATTAGAGAGTAAATTTAGAAAGA
>MGMT01000015.1 GCA_001796525.1 Chloroflexi bacterium RBG_13_51_52
GTAAAGAAGGACTGTTTTAAGTGGAGAAAATGGATCTTTTAATAACGGGGGTCGGCGGCCAGGGGGTCGTCCTTGCCAGCGATATCATCGGCGAGACGGCACTGGCGTCAGGCTTCGACGTTAAAAAGACGGATACGCTGGGGATGGCGCAGCGGGGCGGCAGCGTGGTCAGCCACGTGCGCCTGGCGGAAAAAGTATGGTCTCCTTTAATCAAAGAGGGCGAGGTCGACCTTCTGCTTGCCTTAGAAAAACTTGAGGCGGCTCGGTGGAGTCATTATTTAAAGTCCGACGCGATTGTCATCATCAACAACTACGAGCAACCCCCGCTATCGGTAAGCCTGGGACAGGAAAAATACCCCACCGATAAAGATATCGCCGCCGCGCTGAAAAGACGCACCGACCAGATTTATTTTATAGATGGTAATGAAAGAGCCAAAGAACTGGGCAACGTAAGGACGCTCAATATATATATGCTGGGCTGTTTTTCCGCCTTTGCGCCGCTGGATATCAAGGTCTGGGAGGACAGCATTTCGCGGCGCATGCCGGAGAAATTACTTGAAATAAACCTGAAAGCGTTTGCAATGGGCAGAAAGGAAATCGAGGGTGTCCGTATCGGAAAGAGTTAAAAAGGGCATGGTGGTGGGGTCGTGGATAAGGCGGATGTTCGAAGAGGGCATCGCCATGAAAAAGAAGTTCGGGCCGGAGAACGTCTACGATCTTTCGCTGGGCAACCCGGTTATGGAGCCACCGCCGGAATTCAAACGCGAGATTAAACGCCTGGCCGACCAACCGTTCAAGGGCATGCACGGCTACATGGAGAACGCCGGATATCCCGAAACAAGGGCGGCAGTAGCCGCGCAGTTGACCAAAGAGACCGGCATTAAACTCACTGAGAAAAGCGTTATCATGGCGGTAGGAGCGGCGGGCGCTATCAATGTAGCATTAAAAACCATCCTCGACCCCGGTGATGAGGTTATCGTTTTCATTCCCTGGTTCGTCGATTACTTTAACTATGTGCAGAACCACGACGGCGTGGTGAAGCCTGTACCCACCGATGAAAACTTTATGCCTAAGCTGGATATGCTGGAGGCAAGTATCGGGCCTAAAACAAAAGCCCTGCTCATCGATTCCCCCAACAATCCCACCGGCGTGGTTTACAGCGCCGACCTGATGCAGAAAATAGGCGATTTGCTCCGTAAAAAGGAAGCCGAGTACGGCACACAAATTTTTATTGTCAGCGATGAGCCATATAAAAAGATTATCTACGACGGACTGAAATATCCATCGCCGCTGAATGTTCACCGGCACAGCATCATCTGCACCTCGCACTCTAAAGACCTGTCCATCGCCGGCGAGCGTATCGGCTACGTGGCTTTACACCCGGACTGCGAGCACCACGACGACATGATAAAGGGATTCGTTTTCTGTACCCGCGTGCTGGGATTCATCAACGCCCCGGCCTTCATGCAGAACGTGGTACGCAATCTCCAGGGTGTAACCATCCCCGTCAGCGAGTACCAGCGCCACCGCGACTTTATCTACAGCAACCTGGTAAGGATGGGCTATAAAGTCAATAAACCGCAGGGGGCTTTCTATATCTTCCCCAAGTGCCCCATCGAGGACGACGTGGCTTTCGTGCACGAACTCCAGAATGAGCACCATGTGCTGACGGTGCCCGGGGTGGCTTTCGGGGTACACGGCTATTTCAGGCTGGTCTACTGCGTGGACGACGAGCTGCTGGAAAAGTCCATGCCAGGCCTGGAAAAGATGGCGAAGAAGTACGGGCTGATGAAATAATCATACCGATTTAACAGTTGCATTATAAAAAAAATCTGTGGTATACTGGCGCAGTGCCCTGAACCTCTATGTATCATCGTATATAATACCCTGGGCACGTATATAAAAAGGTTTCTAGATAGTAGAGGTCCATTTGCTAGCTAGTTACGGATTAATCGGATTATTTTTCATAGTTGCTATCCTCTTTTCCCTTGTTATGGTTATTATTCCCATTGTTTTAAGATACCTTAAAATCGTTCCCCATAATCCCAATGCCATCAAAGAATCCATCTTTGAATGCGGCGTGGAGACCATCGGGAAGACCTGGGTGCAGTTCAATTTCCGCTATTATTTCTACGCCCTCGTTTTCCTTGCCCTCGATGTCTTGGTAGTTTTCCTCTACCCGTGGGCGGTACAGTTAAGGCAGCTGGGGGCTTTCAGCCTGTATGTCGTTTTAATCCTCGTTTTCATAGTATTGGTCGGCTATGTTTACGCCTGGAAAAAGAAGGTCCTGGAATGGAAATAAGCAGCGATAAAGATTATATTTACACCTCTTCAGAGCTTGACTACCAGGAAGGCCAGCTAATCGAGGAGGTTAAAGCAAGCAGCCGGGAGTCGATTCAAGACCCCGATGCCTGGCTGGACGAAGAATTAAAAAGAAATATATTGCTGACATCGGTGGACTGGGTCTTAGACTGGGCGCGGCGCTCCTCGCTCTGGACGGCGATATGTTTCCCCGCCTGCTGCGCTTTTGAATTCATTGCCGCCGAGGGCCCCCGATTCGATATGTCCCGCTTCGGGATGGAAATCCTGCGGGCTTCACCGCGCCAGGCCGACCTGATGATAACGGCCGGCACGCTAACCTGGAAAATGGCGCCTAACGTGAGGCGTATTTATAACCAGATGCCCGACCCCAAGTGGGTTATAGCCATGGGCGCCTGCGGCATCAGCGGCGGTATTTTCCGCTCCTCATATAACGTTGTACCGGGTTATAACAAGATAGTACCCGTAGATGTCTATGTGCCCGGCTGCCCGCCGCGACCTGAAGCCCTGATTTATGCCGTACAGATGCTGCAGAAGAAAATAGCCAAAGCAAAGGTGGTCCCGGACCTGTCTGAACTCCCCAATCCGCTGCGGAAAGGTAAAAAATAATGACGGTCGCCATCTCTGCCAAAGAAATTATAAGTCAGCTAAACACTAAATTCCCGGGAGCTATCGAAGAAGCCGGGGCAGACAGCGTGCTGGTGAAGAGCGACTCCCTGCTGGCGGTAGCCGAGTATCTCAAGACCGCCGAGGGATTTAAGTTTGAGTATCTTAACTATATTACAGCCGTAGATTATTACAGCTATTTCGAGGTCGTTTACCAGATTACCTCGCTGGAAAGCAACCGCTCCGTTGTCCTCAAGGCGCGAAGCTATACCCGCGATAATCCCACTGTGCCTTCGGTAACCGGGTTATGGCAGGGGGCGGACTTCCAGGAAAGAGAAATTTACGACCTCATGGGTATTACATTCGAGGGGCACCCGAATTTGAAACGCATCTTTCTCTGGGACGGATTTCCCGGGTATCCCCTGCGAAAGGACTTCAACCAGTGACGACCACCAGGGAGTTAACGCTCAAAACCGAGCCTTTCGTGCTGAATATAGGCCCGGTGCACCCGAGCACTCACGGCGTATACCGCATGAGATGTACGCTCGATGGCGAGGTCGTTGTCGATATCGAGCCGGTATTTGGTTATCTGCACCGGGGCATCGAGAAGCTGGCGGAGGAACGCACCTATACCGGCTTCATTCCCCTCACCGACCGCCTGGACTATATCTCTCCCATGAGCAATAACCTGGGCTACTGCATGGCGGTGGAAAAACTCGCCGGGATTAAAGTACCGGAACGCGCCGAGTATATCCGTGTTATCATGGCGGAGCTACAGCGCCTTGCCAACCACTGTATTGCCGTTGGCTCCATGCTAAACGATGCCGGCGCCTATTTTACGCCCTTTATGTACACCTTCCGCGAGAGGGAAAGAATCGTCGATTTATTCGACATGGTCTGCGGCCAGCGCCTGACCTACAACTATATGAGAATCGGCGGAGTGAGCCAGGACATTCCCGGCGAATTCCTGCCGGCGCTGCACAAGCTGGTAGACCGGCTGACCATATTTATCGAGGAATACGAAAACCTGCTCAAGCTGAACGAAATTCTGCTGGCCCGCGCCAAGGGCGTGGGCATTCTGGAGAAAGACACTGCTATAAACTGCGGCATCAGCGGTCCGGTGGCGCGCGCCAGCGGCATCAAGTGGGATATACGCCGGAACGACCCGTATTCAATATACGACCGCTTCGAGTTCGATATCCCGACCTGTGAGAACGGCGATTGTTACGACCGCTACCGTGTAAGGATTGAAGAGATGCGGCAGAGCCTGCGTATCTTACAGCAGGCGATGAAGCAGGTCCCGAAGGGGCCCGTTAAAGCGGATGTGCCCCACCTTATCCGACCACCTGCCGGTGAAGCATACGCTCATATCGAGGCTCCCAAGGGAGAACTCGGTTATTATATCGTCTCGGATAACTCCATCGCTCCTTACCGCTGCCACATACGCCCTACCAGCCTGATAAACCTGGCAGCCCTGCGGCAAATGGTCAAGGGATGGAAGGTAGCCGACCTTATTATTATTTTCGGAAGCATAGATATTACCATGGGAGAGGTCGATAGATAGTGGCTATATTTGATTCGGCGCTGATCCAGCCACTGGCGATGCAGGTAACACCCCCGGACTGGCCGGGCGGCTACTGGTGGCACTGGCTGTTCTTCACCGTCGCTATTATCGCATTCGTATTGATTATGGTCATGGGCGCCATTTATCTCGAGCGCCGCGGCATGGGCCGGATGCAGTCGCGCCTGGGTCCCAACCGCACCGGTCCTTTCGGACTTTTACAACCGGTAGCGGATGCTGTTAAAGTGTTGCTGAAAGAAAATATCGTCCCCACCACCGCAGATAAAATTGTTCACTGGCTGGCGCCGGTCGTTGCTTTCGCCCCGGTGCTGGTGATTTTCGCCGTAGTACCCTTCCAGAATGGGGCGATGCTGGCCGACCTCAACATAGGTATCCTCTACGTTGTAGCCGTCAGTTCTATCGCCACCGTAGGCGTGTTCATGGCGGGGTGGGGCTCCGGCAATAAATATTCCCTCCTCGGCGCCATGCGCAATGTCGCCGCTGTGGTCAGCTACGAAATACCGATGGTGCTGGCGATTGTCGGCGTGGTAATAGTGTCCGGCTCATTGTCCATGAACCAGATAGTTACGGGGCAGGATATACCTTATATACTGGTGCAGCCGCTGGGCTTTTTAATTTTCTTTATCGCCGCCTGCGCCGAGATTAACCGCAGTCCTTTCGACCTCATGGAAGCAGATTCCGAGTTAACGGCGGGATTCCATACGGAGTACTCCGGCATGAAATTCGCCATGTTTTACCTGGTAGAATACGCCGAGGCGATTGCCATGTCCGCCATTATCGCCACACTTTTCTTAAGCGGCTGGCGCGGACCATGGCTGCCGCCCTGGCTCTGGTTTATTATCAAGACTTTCGTCGTCTTCTTTGTCATGGTCTGGACGAGGACGACATTACCGCGCGTGCGTATCGACCAACTAATGGGGCTGGCTTGGAAGTTCCTCTTCCCTCTGGCATTGATTAACCTCTTCGTCACCGCCATACAGGTCGTTGTCTGGCCGGATATTTCACAGTGGATTTTCGTAATCGTTAATATCGCCATAGCGGCGGTACTGATATTATTATGGTCGAAATTCTTTAAACTGGGGCAGGGCAGAGTTGAAGTTTGAACGTTACGGCATCGGCATAATCAAGGGCATGGCGGTGACAATAAAGCACCTCCTCCGCCACCCGACGGTGACGCAGTTCCCGGACCAGCGTCTCAACATATCGCGCCGTTCGCGCGGCAACGAGCTTATCTGGAGTCGGGAAAAATGCACCGGCTGCGCCACCTGCGCCAAGACCTGCCCGCAGGGAGCCATTGAAATCGTCACCTCTACCAACATGGCGGAAAACAAATATGAAGTAGAAACGTACCGGGTGGATACCGGCTACTGTATCCAGTGCGGCTTATGCGTCGAAGCCTGCCCATACGACGCCCTTTTCATGGGCTATTCCTATGAAAGAGCGAAATACCGGCGCGCCGAACTGGTACAGTCCAATGACGAACTACTGGAAAGCCCTTCAAGGCCGGCCAGCGGTTATTTCCACCCTGAAATTGCGGAAACATTGCCTAAACAAACCCTGCTCGTGGAAAAGATAGTGGAGAAGAGGAAGAAGAAATAATGGGACAGGCGGCTGCATTCTGGATAATGGCGGTTGTTATAGTGGTAGCGGCGTTTGCCGTGATATTCCTGCGCAACGTCTTCCGCGCCGCCCTGTCACTGATACTGTGCTTCATCGCTGTGGCGGGGATTTATATTACGCTTAGCGCCGACTTCCTGGCGGCGGTGCAGATACTGGTATACGTAGGCGCGATTTCCGTGCTGATTATCCTTGGTATTATGATGACGCGGGAAGTGCAAAAAGGCAGTCCGGTCAATAAGATGCAAATACCTGCCGCTATCGTGGCAGCATTATTGCTGGGAATACTGGTCTACGTGGTGACCAGTACACCCTGGAGCATATCGTCTCAAGCGCCCCTGACGCCGACAACCATGCCCCTGGCAACTAAGCTCTTCAGCGAAAACGGCTTTATACTGCCGGTGGAAATCGGGGCGGTGCTGCTGCTGGCAGCGATACTGGGCGCTATCGTTATTACGAGGGAGAAATAATAAGTGGAAATCGGGCTAACGCATTATCTGGTGCTTTCGGCGGTGCTGTTCTGCATCGGGCTTTTCGGCGCGCTGACCCGGCGCAACGCCGTAATCATCCTGATGTGTATCGAACTGATGCTAAACGCCGTGAACATCAGCCTGATAGCGTTTTCCAGTTATGTTGTCCCGCAGTTGCTCACCGGGCAGGTCTTTGCCATCTTCGTAATGGTAGTAGCGGCCGCCGAAGTAGCGGTAGGCCTGGCAATAGTACTGGCGATTTTCCGTCATTTTTCCAATATCGATACCAATGATATCAACCTGCTAAGGTGGTAAGCATTATAGAAAGGGAATAAAAGGGAGAGAAAGATAATGAAGGCTTCAGGTAGTTTTATGGGCGCTTTCTGGTTTGCCGGCTGGCTTTTCACCATTGCCTTTGCGGATTTGAACTGGTGGAGGGCTATCCTGAGCATCGTGGTCTGGCCCTTCTATCTGGGCGACGCCGTATTAGCCATGTAAGCCCTAACAAACCTGACGGAGATAATCGTATGTGGGTCGAAGTTAAAAAAGCGCAAACTCTTACCATCGCGGAGATGTGGAAGGAATGCTTCGAGGGTGAAGGCATTCCCACCCGCATTATACCGCAGGAAGGCCTGCCGATAGGACAGGAGTTAGCCGCTTATTCAATACTGGTGCCGCAGGATAAAGAGCACGTAATTAAGGACATTTTAAGGAAGCTATGATACCTTATCAGTTAATCTGGCTGATTATGCTGCTGCCGTTGTTCGCCTTTATCATCAACGGACTGCTGATAAGGCCATTCGTTAGACCTAAGTCGAGAGTTTATGGCTATATCACCATTGCGGCAATAGCTGCCTCGGCGGTATTTTCCATATGGTCGCTGATATCAGTGATGTCAGCCACCCACCACGAAATTGCCGTTCCCGACGTCAACTGGATAGTTATCGGTAACTTTAATTTCCATGTAGGCATCATCATGGACCAGCTTGCGGCCGTCATGGCGGTGGTGGTCTCCGTGGTCAGCCTGATGGTGCAGATATACTCACTGGGCTACATGGAGCATGATGAGGCAGGTTATTACCGCTACTATACTTACATGGCGTTGTTCACTTTCTCCATGCTGGGACTGGTCCTTGCCGATAATCTGCTTTTCACCTTCGTTTTCTGGGAGATGGTCGGGCTTTGCTCATATCTCCTTATCGGTTTCTGGTATCACAAAACATCAGCGGCGAATGCCGCCAAGAAAGCCTTTATCGTTACCAGAATCGGCGACTTCGGTTTCCTGGCAGGGATTTTAATACTTTATTTCACCGGCCATACTTTCGATATTAAAGAACTGCACGGCCTGGCGGTCAGCGGTCTTCTGGGCGGGTCGGCGTTAATGTGGGCCTGCATCGGGCTGTTCGGCGGGGCGGTCGGCAAGAGCGCCCAGTTCCCGCTGCACGTATGGCTACCGGACGCCATGGAAGGTCCCACCCCGGTTAGCGCCCTCATCCATTCGGCGACGATGGTCTGCGCCGGTGTCTTCCTAGTGGCACGCACCATGCCACTCTTTATTTCTTCTCCGGAAGCGATACGAGTGGTGGCGGTAATCGGTGGGTTTACGGCTATTTTTGCCGCTACGATGGGACTGGTAGCTAACGATATCAAACGCGTGCTGGCGTATTCCACCATCAGCCAGATAGGCTACATGATGCTGGGACTGGGGGCGGTCGGTATGGCGTTGTCCACTGAAATAAGTCACGGAGCACTCATCCTGCCTAATGACGAGATTATTATTTTAGCTAAAGGAGCGGTGGCGGTGGGCATGTTCCACCTGTTCACCCATGCCTTCTTCAAGTCGCTCCTCTTTATGGGTGCCGGCAGCGTGAACCACGCCACCGGCACATTCGATATGCGGGAAATGGGCGGTCTGCGCAAGACGATGCCCTGGACTTATGTTACCTTCCTCATCGGCTCATTGAGCCTGGCGGGCATCTGGCCGCTGGCAGGATTCTGGAGCAAAGACGAAATATTAGCCAGCGCGTTGACCAGCCAGCCGGTGCTGTTCTGGCTGGCATTGATAACCGTATTCCTGACCGCATTTTACATGTTCCGCGCCATTTTCATGACCTTCCACGGCGAGTACCGCGGCGGCGCTAAAGAAGAGGGACACGACTACAGCCATACGCACGAGTCTCCAAGAGTGATGGTGGGACCGCTGGTATTCCTGGCACTCCTGGCAATCGGCGTCGGCTGGTGGAATCTCACCGGTGGTTTCAGCAGCTTCATGGGACATGAAACAGAAGCCGCACACGGTGGCATCGGGGCTTTATTTACCGT
>MGMT01000016.1 GCA_001796525.1 Chloroflexi bacterium RBG_13_51_52
AAGAGGTAATCGGCCATGCATCCAAAGAGTTAGATGTCTGGGTAAATCCCGAAGACCGCTACAGGATTAAAAAGCTAATAGAGACGCACGGCCGCTTTGAAAATGAAGAGTTTTTGTTGCGGAGGAAATCCGGCGAGATGCGTACCGTTTTACTATCAGCGGAAATAATCAATATAGGAAGCAAACCATGTATTTTAACCGCTGGTAAAGACATTACCGAGCGCAAGCAGGTGGAGCAGGCCTTACGCGAATCAGAGGAAAAATTCTCTAAAGCTTTTCATGCCAGCCCGGAGGCAATCGTTATCTCCAACATAGAAGACGGCACTATATTGGATGCTAATGAGACATTTTTACAGCATACCGGCTATACATCCAAGGGAGTCCTCGGTAAAAAAGCATCCGGTATGAGCACCTGGGCTATGCCGGAAGAACGCGCCGAAATGGTGAATATCCTGAAAGAAAAGGGGAGTGTTCGCAATAGAGAATATCACTTCCGCATGAAATCCGGCGAGATACGTGTATGGCTTTTCTCTGCCGACATTGTCAATATTAATAACAGGCAAAGCATGCTCTCCGTAACAACTGATATTACCGAGCGTAAACGCATGGAGCAGGCTTTACGCGAATCAGAGGAAAAATTCTCTAAAGCCTTCCATGCCATTCCAGAAACCTTATCAATTTCCACTCTCAAAGAAGGAAAGTTCATTGATGTAAATGAAAGTTTCCTTAAACTCAACAAGCTTACCCGCGAAAAGGTAATCGGCCGTACCTCCAAGGAGGTAAATCTTTTAAAACCGGGGGATAAACGTAATAAGCTACGAGAAATCTTGAATAAACACAGTCGTTTTAATAATGAAGAAATAGAGTTTAAAGCGCCATCGGGCAAAATGCTTACCTTCCTGTTTTCCGCCGATACCATCAATATAGCCGGGGAACCTTGTCTGCTGATCATCGGTAACGACATTACCAAACGCAAGCAAACCGAGAAAAATCTACAAAATGCCATGGCAGACCTGGAACTATCGAGCGCTCACTTGCAGGCTACGAACAAGGAGCTGGAGAGCTTCAGTTACTCCGTCTCCCATGACCTGCGTTCGCCGCTGAGGAGTATCGACGGCTTCAGCCAGGCACTGCTGGAAGATTATTCGGCCAAGCTCGACGAGACAGGACAGGACTATTTGAACCGCCTACGCGTCGCCAGCCAAAAAATGGGCGAACTTATCGACGGTCTGCTCAAGCTGTCCCGTTTGACCAGGAGTGAAATGCACCATGAAAAAGTAGACTTGAGTTCACTGGCAAGCGAGATTACCACCAGGCTACAGGAAACATTCCCGAAGCGCAGCATCGAGTTTATTGTAGGCAGTGACCTGACTGCCAACGGTGACCCCCAGATGCTGCGAGTACTGCTGGAAAACCTGCTTACCAACGCCTTGAAATTCACGAAAAATACCAAGAAAGCCCGGATAGAATTCGGGAGTAAGGTTGACGGCGAAAGAAAGACATTTTTTATCAAGGATAACGGTGCTGGCTTTGACATGGCTTTCAGGGACAAGCTCTTTGGTGCCTTCCAGCGCCTTCATGATACCGCCGAATACCCCGGCACCGGCATCGGCTTAGCCACAGTGCAGCGGATTATCAACCGGCACGGAGGCAGCGTGAGCGCCGAGGGGGCAGTAGGCGAAGGAGCTACTTTCTACTTCACTTTAAATTAAGGAGTGTTATGATATTTGAAAAAAGTGAAACAATATTACTCGTAGAGGACAATCCCGACGACATCGAACTGACAATGCGGGCGTTCCGGAAAAATAACATTGCAAACGAAGTTATTGTTGCCCGCGACGGCGTCGAGGCCTTGGACTATCTTTTCTGCAAAGGAACTTACGCCGACCGAGATGAAAAAGACACACCGCGACTGATTCTGCTGGACTTAAAATTGCCCAAGATGGACGGTCTGCAAGTGCTCGAACGCCTGCGCTCCGACGGACATAACAAGATGGTACCCGTGGTTATACTAACTTCTTCAAAAGAGGAGCAGGACCTCATCAGCGGTTACAAATGTGGAGCTAATAGCTACGTTAGAAAGCCGATAAATTTCAACGAATTCGTTGACGCGGTGCGGAATATCGGGCTTTACTGGCTGCTGATAAACGAGCCACCTCCAGATAATGGTCGATAATTTATCCGACGCATCATTTTAGTTATTGACAGGGGCGGATATTATGGAGAATAGAAAAATAGCAGTTTTACTAATCGAAGATAGTATTGACGACGCCGAGCTTATCAAGAGGAAGCTCGAGAAATCTACCGACACCAAATTCCAGGTGATGCTGGCACGGAAACTCGAGGACGGGCTGGAACAGGCAGAAAAAAACCAGCCGGACCTGATTATTTCCGACCTGGGTCTGCCGGACAGTCACGGGCTAGATACCGTTACGAAGATTCTGCTGGCGGTGCCCTATATACCGCTGGTAGTGTTGAGCGGCTTCGATGATGAAGATATAGCCATCAAGGCAGTGCAGTCCGGCGCGCAGGACTATCTGGTAAAAGGGCGCCTGGATAATTCGCAGCTGGAACGGTCAATTTACTATTCCATTGAGCGGGTACGGCTGCAGCACGAGCTGGAACACAACACACAGGAAATATCGAGGCTGCATGGAAATTTACTCAAGATTCTTGAGAACAGCACCGATGCCGTTGTTGTTGTTAGTGAAGATGGACATATACAGTTTACCAATCCTGCCGTTGAAAATCTATTCGGACACAAGCAAAAAGAACTCATGAAACAACCATTTCAATTTCCTTTGAACACAGGAAAAACGGTAGAAATTGAGATTAAACATGCCGGTGAAAAAACAACCATAGCCGAAATGAGCGTGGTTAAAATATCCTGGGAAGGCGAACCCGCCAGTCTTGTTTCAATGCACGATATCACCGAACGCAAGCGAATGGAAAATGCGTTAAGAGAATCGGAGGAAAAATACCGTAATATCGTTGAGCAGTCCCATGAGGGAATTATCATAACGAATCTCAAGGGAGTAATCACGTCATGTAATCTTACTTTCTTGAACATGATTGGATTTTCCCAGGAAGAAGTTGTCGGAAAACATTTCAAGGACATTCCGAATTTAAATATCAATGACCTACCCCGATACACAAAGATGTTTACATCTCTTTTAAGCGGCAAGAAAAATCCGTCATTAGAAATACCCTGGAAGGCCAAAAACGGACAGATAAGGATATTCGAACTGAAGTCCAGCATAATGAAAGCGGACGGTACTATCTTTGGAGTTCAGACAATAGCTACCGACATTACCGAACGCAAGCAGGCACAGGAGGCTTTAAGTGACTCGGAAGCCAAGTTCGCCGCCGCTTTCCAATCCAGCCCCGAAATTATCGCTATTGTTAATGTTAAAGACGGAAAATACATCGATATTAATGATAGCTATACTCGTGTTACGGGCCATACTCGCGAAGAGTTAGTCGGTCACCCTGTGAATGAAATAAATATGTGGGTCAACCCAGAAGATTCGCAAAAAATGACCAGGCTTATAGATGAACAGGGGGAAATAAAGAATGAGGAATTCAGTTTCCGCATGAAATCGGGCGAGATACGCCAATGGCTTTGTTCCGCAGAGGTAATCAATATAGGTGAGGAACCTTGCATTATCTCCGTTGCTACTGATATTACTGAGCTCAAGCGGGTGGAAGAAACACTACTAGAGTTAAGCTCGCGGCAAGAGGCGATTCTAGCGGCAGTACCGGATATCATCATGGAGGTGGACGTCGATAAGGTATATACCTGGGTAAATAAGGCTGGATTGGACTTTTTTGGGGATGACGTTATAGGAAAAGAGGCAGCTTATTATTTCGAAGGGGAACAGAATACTTATGACAAGGTAAAGCCGCTTTTTACCGGCAACGAGGGTGTGATATACGTGGAAAGCTGGCAAAGGCGCCGCGACGGAGAAAAGCGGTTACTGGCGTGGTGGTGCCGGGTGCTCAAGGATAAAGAAGGTAAGGTGATCGGAGCTCTATCTACCGCCCGTGATATTACCGAACGTAAAAAGGCGGAGGAGTCTTTAAGGATATCAGAGGAGAAGTTTTCCAAAGCCTTCCTCAACAGCCCGGAGGCAATTGTAATTTCCGATATTGATGACAGCACGATAATCGACGCGAACAACACTTTTCTGCATTTATCCGGCTATACCCACGAAGAAGTTATCGGCAAGAAAGCCAGCGATCTGGATATCTGGGATATTGCGGAAGAACGCGCCGAGACGGTTAGAATTTTAAAGGAAGAGGGAACGGTCCACAACAGAGAATGTAATTTCCGTGTGAAATCGGGCCAAATACGCACGTGGCTCTTTTCCGCTGAAATTATCAATATAGGCAACAAGCCGTGCATGCTCTCTGTAAACTCGGATATCACCGACCGCAAGAAAACAGAGGAAGCATTACGATTTTCCGACATCGCTCTAAGGTCAATACACGAAGGCGTTTTCGCGACGGATAACGAATTCAAAATAACCCGCTGGAATAAAATGTGTGAACAGATGTTTAACATCAAGGCATCCGATGCCATCGGAAAAGCTGTTGGAGACGTAATTTCCATGGTTGAGGAATATCCGGGACAAAAGAAAAAACGCCTTGACCTTCTTAGAGAAAAAGGGTTCAACAAAGAAGAGCATATTTACCGTACGCCAAAAGGCGATATATGGGTTGATATGCATGGCCAGGCAGCCGAAGAAAATGACAAACGAACCGGATGGGTGATGCTGGTATACGATATCACCGAAAGGAAAAAGACCGAGGAAGCTTTAAAACAGAGCGAGGCAAAATACCGAGAGCTTATCAACACCTCGACCGATGCGATTGTTTCCGCAGACCAGCAGATGAGAGTGACGATATGGAATCACGGGGCGGAAAAAATGTTCGGGTATACAGAAAAGGAAATGCTGGGACAGCCCGTTTTGAAAATCGTCCCTGAAATGACACGGAAATCAATGGCCGAGGGGTACAGTCGATTTAACAAAACAGGCACCAGCGATATAGGAAATAGGATACTGGAAGACGTTGGCGTGAGGAAAGACGGGACCGAAGTGCCAGTCGAGTTATCTATGTCGACCAGAAAGGCCGGGGATAAATACATCGCTACAGCCATTATCAGGGATATCACGGTGCGTAAAGAAGCGGAGGAGAAGCTGCGAAAAATCGACGAGATGAAATCCGAGTTTCTCTCTAACGTGTCACATGAGCTGCGCACACCGCTGCAGTCTATCAGCGGTTTTACTAAATTAATCATGACCGGCAAGGTGCCCGACCCTGCTATCCAGCAGGAATTCCTGCATATTATCGATAGAGAAACCATGCATCTGGGTAATCTTATCAACAGTCTGCTGGACATATCACGGCTGGAAGCGGGAAGATTTCAGATTTATAAGAAGCTTGTACCAGTACAAGATATATTCATTGATTCTATCAAGATGTTTCACAGTCTGGCGCGCGAGAAAAATATCACTCTTAGCGTAAATATACCGGCGCAATTACCGGATATTGAGATTGACAGCGAACGCATGCGCCAGGTAGTCATCAATCTTCTTAGCAACGCCATCAAATTCAGCGACCCCGGCAGCAGTGTCAGCGCCAAAGCAGCAATACGAGAAAATAAGCTGCTGTTCCAGGTGGCCGATCACGGCACCGGAATTCGTAAAGAGGCTATGGCGCATCTCTTCGAGAGATTTTACCGCGCCGAGGGTGAGACGGTGAGGGGCGGGACGGGGCTGGGGCTTTATATATCCAAGCAGATTATCGAGGCGCATGACGGAAAAATCTGGGCGGAAAGCAAATACGGCGAGGGGAGTACTTTCAGCTTCACTCTGCCTCTAAACAATAAAGGAGGAAACAAAAATGGGAAAGAAGATTCTGGTAATCGAAGACGATCCGGCAACTCTAAGACTGGTCGATTACTCACTAAAGCAGGAAGGGTATCAAATAATTAAAGCTTCCAACGGGTTGGAAGGGATAAGGAAAGCGCTGGGGGAATCGCCGGACCTTGTTATCCTGGATGTTATGCTGCCGGGAATGGACGGATTCGAGATATGTTTCCGGTTGAGGTCCGAGCCTACCACAGCCAAGTTACCCATCCTGATGTTCTCTGCCAAGGCGCAGGAAATAGATAAAGACACGGGTATCAAGGTAGGCGCCGATGATTACCTGACCAAGCCTTCCGCGCCGGCGGACATCATAAACCACGTAGAAAAACTGCTACTCAAGAAGAGTGGCACCGTCACGGCCCGGGAGAGAGTTGGTGGATAAGGAAAACAAGCGCATGTTTACAGATAAGACTTCTAAAAAGAGTCTGGGTGATATGCTGATCGAGGAGAAGCTTATCACACCGGAGCAGCTAGAGAGTGCTTTAACCGTACAGAAGCAAAGAGGCGGGAAGCTAAACGACATATTGCTGAAACAAGGACTGGTTAAAGCCGAGGAACTGGCGGTTGTCCTTAGCATTCAGTTGAACCTGCCGCTCATCGACCTTAAAAGGCACCTGGTGCAACCGCAGGCGCTCCGGCTTATCCCGGAAGAAATGGCACGTAAACACGCGCTTATTCCTCTCGATATCGTTAACGACTCTTTGATGGTGGTTATGGCGGACCCCGAGGACGTGCGCACCATCGAAGACATTAAAGTCCAGGCAAAGATGAGAGTGGAGGTGGCACTCGGCGTCCGCTCCGACATAGAAAGAGCGATAAATATCTATTACAGGTCGAGCGGCGCAATCGAAAAACAGGTAAGACAGTTCACACCGGCTGCGGAAGAGCTGAAAGAGGAGGTTGCCACTTTAACAGCGAATACGCCGATTGCCGAGACACTGGAACTGCTGGTAACGCAAGCCGTCAAGGACCGGGCATCCGATGTGCATATCGAACCGCAGGAAGACCGGCTGCGCATCAGATACCGTATCGACGGCATTCTGCACGATATGTATTCTTTTCCTCTTAATATACATTCTCCGCTGGTATCCCGTGTAAAAATCCTTTCCGAGATGGATATTTCGGAGCAGAGGCGACCGCAGGACGGGCAATTTTCCATCAAGATAGGCGGCAACGAGGTTGATATCCGCACGGCTACGATGGAGACGCCGTACGGAGAGAGGGTGACACTGCGTATACTGGACAAATCGCTGGCGCTTTTTACCCTGGCCGAACTGGGTTTTCAACCCGACGTTCTCAAGAAGTACCAGACGATGTTGAAGAGCCCGCTCGGCATGATACTGGTCGGGGGGCCAACCGGCTCCGGTAAAACGACCACCCTTTACGCCTCTATCAATGAGCTGGATAGAAACGAGCGCAATATTATGACTATCGAAGACCCGATAGAATACAGCTTTATGGATATAAACCAGACGCAGGTAAATGCCAAGGCAGGGATTACTTTTGCCGGCGGACTACGGGCAATCATGCGGCATGACCCGGACGTTATTCTCGTGGGAGAGATACGGGATAGAGATACCGTCAACACCGCCATCCAGGCTGCTCTCACGGGCCACCTGGTGTTATCCTCAATTCATGCGAACGATGCCGTCGGGGTACTGTTCCGGCTGATGGACCTGGATGCCGAACCAGCTTCCATCTCAACCACGCTTATCGGTATCGCTTCCCAGCGTATGGTCCGCCGCATATGCACCAACTGCCGCACGACCTATAATCCACCCGAGGAAGAACTAGAGGCTTTTCATAAAGAAATGGGGAGTGAAGCGGTAACATTTTATCACGGCACGGGATGTAATTTATGCGCCAATACCGGCTTCCGGGGCCGCACGGGGATTTTCGAGTTTCTGACTATGAGCGAGTCCATCAGGAAAATAATGCGGAGTAATGCCGGGTCCGGTGACATTAAAGCACAAGCCATCACCGAGGGGATGATAACGATGAAACGTGATGGCATGAAAAAAGTTAAAGACGGGGTTACCACAATCAGCGAGGTAATCCGCAGCGTATTTTCAATCAGCTGACGAGAGAACGATGACTTATAGATATAGAGCCTATTCCACTGATAAAAAAATCATCGAGGGCAAGATAGAAGTTGCTTCAGAGAGTCTTGCCGAGGTAGCGCTTTACCGCGCCGGGTACCTGAACATCATCAGCCTGGAAGAAGTAACGCCCAAGCTGGAGATAGAAAAGCTGATACCGACGTTTTTCGGCGTAAAGATGCGGGATGTGATCGATATTTCAAACCAGCTAGCCACGCTGGTGCAGGCGGGCATTACGCTATTAGCAGCGCTAAAACTACTCGAGGGACGGGTAACGAAGAAAACTCTGAAACAGACTTTCCGGAGGCTAATCGAGGAAATCCAGGCAGGCAACTCTCTGTCTCAAGCGATGAGTCAGTACCCGCAGATATTTACCAACACATATCGCCAGATAATTAAATCCAGCGAACAGGCAGGGACACTGGAAGCCGGCCTTAAGCAGGCTGCCAAGTACCTGGAAAAACAAGCCTACGCCAACCAGAAAATCAAACGCGCCATGATGTATCCTATGTTTGTTTTACTGTTAGCTATCGGCGTGGTTTTCCTGCTGATTACGGTAGCCCTGCCGCCTTTGACAGCCCTTTTTAATTCGCTTGACGTGGAGCTGCCCTGGATGACCAGCACGCTTGTAAATACCGCCAATTATTTTACAGCTAATAGTCTGATGATACTCGGCGTACTGACTGCCATTATTATAATCATTATCGGTCTGTTAAGGCTGGAACCCGTGAAATTAGCCAGAGACAATTTATTATTAAAAATACCTGTGATAGGTAAAATCATTATCGAACGCAGCATGGGGCTATTCTGCCAGACAGCCTCGATGCTTTTGGGGGCCGGACTGCGCCTGCCCCAGATTATCGATATCGTCATCCAGACCAACCGTAATCGGATAATACGCGGCGCTTTCAGTGGTGTCAGAGAAAGGCTTGTCCAGGGTGAAGGGCTATCACAGCCGATGACGGAAAACAAGCTATTCCCTTCCCTGCTGGTGGAAATGATAGTGGTCGGGGAGAAGACAGGATCGATGGACACCACGCTGGGGACCCTGGCGGATTTCTACGAACAGGAGGTCGACCGAAAAATCGACTCCCTGATATCAATGATAGAGCCTGTATTAACACTGGCTATCGGGGGGCTGGTGATTTTCATCGCGCTTTCGATGATAACGCCACTCTATTCGATATTAAAACAAATGAATTAGGCAGAAGCAGGAAAAAAGATGTTGAAATCAGCACGGCGCGGAGTCAAATTGAATAGTCAGACAGGCATGGGACTGGTGGAAACGCTGGTTGCCGTGGCGATCCTGGCAACCTCCGTGGTTGCTTTTGTTATCGCTCTTTCGGCAGGCTCTTTGACCGTGAATGAACATGATAGAGAAACCATTGCCCAGGGACTGGCGCAGACACAGATGGAATACACGAAGAATTCCGCCTTCGTGCCCGGCGCGGCTACTTATCCCGCATTAGCCGTTCCGGCGACTTACAGCGTATCGGTGGGCGTGGTAGCAGTACCCGGCGCCGATAACAACATACAGAAAGTAACAGTCAGCGTCCTGAAAGACAGCGTGAGTATTATAACGATTTCCGATTACAAGGTGAACAGATGAAAAGACAGGCAGGCGCAACTATGGTGGAGCTGATCACAGCTGTAGCTGTAACCGGAATAATTGTGGTTTTCCTGGGGACGGCTATCTACCACATTCTTACCGTTTCCGAATACGGTAATGAGAAGTTCACCGCTTTACACGAGCTGCAAAACGCCGCTTACTGGTTCAACAAGGACGGGCAAGAGGCAAAAACAGCCACCGGGGGCAGTCAACTGGTGCTGACACTGACCGACAATTCAACCGTCACTTATACACTGGCGGGCACCGACCTGCGGCGCACCGCCGGAGGCATGCAGCTAATACTGGCGCGTAATATCAGCAGCGTAAGTTTCTCCATAAACAGCCGCACGGCGACGATGAACCTGATTTCAACTCCCCCGGGTAGAAACGAAATAAGCGAAAACGGGACATACATGGTTTATTTAAGGCCGGTGGAGGGTTAAATGAACGGCGAAAAGGGGCAAGCCCTGCCTTTAGCCATCATGGCACTGACCATAGGTACGCTGTTGGTAGCGCCCTTCCTGGGACATGCCAGCAGCAGCATTATAGGCTCCCGGACATACGGGCAAGCGATAGACTACCGGAATGCCTGCGATGCGGGCGTGGAACACGGCATCTGGAGTCTCCTGTATGGTGGACTGGGAAGCCTGATTCCAAATCCCGGCGACCAAATTGTTTATCAACTGCCGGAGACGATTAACGGCGTTACCACCACAGTCACCATAACCTCCAATGCCACCGGCGGGGGCGGGGCAGGGAGCATTACAAAGACAGTTATAGACTCCTTCGATTTTGACGGGACATTTTGCAATATGCCCGATATTATACATGTCTCCGGGAATATTTACGCTATAGCGTACCAGGGTCCCGGCAGCGACGGGTTTCTAAGGACAGTAGAGATAGGTCCGGATGGAAATATCACCAATAGCGCTATCGATACGCTGGAGTTTGATACCAGCGACTGCAATCATCCGAGTATTATCCATGTGTCCGGTAACACCTACGCAATCGCCTATACGGGTTCCGGTAACGATGGCTGGCTCAAGACTATGACGATTGCTGCCAACGGCGATATAAGCAACAGTGTTATCGACCTATTGGAATTCGACCCGAGTAACGGTTATGAACCGGATATCGTTTTCGTATCCGGTATCTACTATGCCATTGCGTACCGGGGCACAGGCAGCGACGGCTTCCTTGTAACCGTAACTATCGCGGCAAACGGCGATATAAGCAACAGCGTTATCGACAGTTATGAGTTCGACCCCAGTAATGGCTATGAACCCGATATCATACACGTATCCGGAATATACTTTGCGATTGCATATCGGGGCCCGGGGAATGACGGATGGGTTGCAACCGTAACTATCGCGTCGAACGGCGATATCGGCAGCAGTGTTGTCGATACGCTGGAATTCGCGCCCAGCTATGGCGCTAATCCATATATTATAAATACCACAGGAAATGTTTACGCGATAGTCTACACGGGTCCCAATTCCGACGGTTTTATAGCAACAATGACTATTTCTACTGCCGGTGCTATCTCCAACAGCGTTATCAGCAGCTACGAATTCGACCCTACCAACGGGCAGGAGCCTCAAATTATACACATCGCGGGCAATATATATGCCATAGTGTATGACGGCCCGCAGAACGACGGCCACCTGGTAACACTGCCGATAGAAACAGACGGTACTGTCACCGGGACGATTACGGATACGTATGAGTATGACACCAGCAACGGATACTATCCGGATATCATCATCATCTCCGACGGGATTTTAGCAATTGCCTACTGTATTCCGTCGGCAAGGGGTTCTCTAATTACGATAGGTATCGCCACCAGCGGCGCCGCGAATGCCTATAGAATCGTTGCCAGTGCCGGCGATACTTCTATAAATGCTTTCGTGTATACAGATAACACCACGGCGTCTATCGTTGCCTGGCAGGTACATTAATGAAAAGATTGGCAATCAAACAGCTTAAAGAAAGATTTTGATGAAAACTCATAAACCGCTCATCATAATATTAATAGTAGCCCTTCTAGTGGTCTACTTCCTCATAGGGAGAGACTACCTTGAACAGCGTAATCAAAAAGAAGTGCTGGCGGGGCAAATTGCGGAAGCAACATCGGTACTGGCCCTGATTCCCCTGCCCCCCGCCGACATCGATGAGCAGCTTGCCGACGCTCAAGACAACCTGTGGGAAGTGCAAGACACTTTCACTATAGATACGAACGATACCAGAATCGTCAACGGGATTCTTAGACTGGCGGAGGAGGCGGGGGTAATAGCAATACCCCTATCAACGCAACCCTGGACATTGGAGCAGGTATTAGACCAGGACTACTCTGTTTTCCGCATTAACCTGGAGGTTACCGGCAATTATACACAAATGGTAAGTTTCCTGTACCGACTGGAAAACAGCGACCCCAGGACACTTATCCTTGAGCAGCTGACAGTCGAGAAGGCTTCGGGCGGACTCCTGCTGGAAAACACGGTTGAAGGGCCAATAACCGCTAATATCAGAATAGCCATATACGCTCCTCCTATGGAGAAATAATCCGGAAAGACTGAAGGAAGAAGATGTACGTCGCTCTCAATATAAGCAGCCAGAACATAAAAATACTGTCGCTAAAGGGTAGGCGTGTAATAACATGGGCAAGCGCCGACCTTACCGGGGAACCGGTCCGCGACGGGCTGATTATGCAACCACAAGCCGTTGGTGAGGCAATCAATTCATTATTCAAGTCTACCGGAATACCGAAAAAAAATATCATCAGCAGCATCGCCGGACTTTCGTTCACCTACCGGTTTATCAGCCTGCCCCGGATGAAGACCTCGCTGCTTGAAGAGGCAATCCTGCGGGCGGCGAAAAAAGAAATATCATTACCCCTGGACGAACTATATGTTTCCTGGCAGCTAATCCGCAGCAAAGGGGAGGAGCAGGAATTTTTTATCATCGGCGTGCCGCGCAACCAGGTTGACGCAATCGTTCAAACTTTGAAAATAGCCGATATAGAGCCCTACCTCATGGACCTGCGACCGCTGGCGCTGGCACGGACGGCGAACCGAAGCGATGCAATAGTTGTAAACATGGAGCCTGATTGTTTCGACATCGTCTTCATCACAAAAGGTCTGCCCACGGTGATACACTCAATTACCCCGAGAAGCGAGGGAGCTTCCCTGGAAGATAACATACGCCGCCTGGCGGACGAATTAACAAAAACAGCCGCTTTTTATCAGAGTAACCACCCGGAAATCCAGCTGGATGGGAACCTCCCGTTGCTATTGACAGGCCAGCTGGCGGCCGAAGTAGTAGTCAATGGACTGCTCCAGTCTGAAATAGATTACCCGATAGAGCGACTGATTCCTGCGGTAGAATATCCCGACAGCCTGCCGATCACTTCATATGCAACCAGTATCGGACTAGCTATCAAGAGAACGCCGCTCAAACAGCCCGCCCGAGGAGAAGACAACCACTTTTCCGATATCAATATAAATATCCTGGAAGGGAAATACCGTAAGCCTAAAGCGAAACCCATCGCCGCAAGGTATCTATTTTTAGGTGCTTTCCTGGTAGCTGCCGTCGGTCTCCTTTTCCCGCTTTACCAGGCGAGAAGCGGAGTCGCCACAGAAAACCGAATCCTGGAAGAAAATTTGAATAACGTTAGCCGGGAACTCAACCTGGCTACCCTGATTAATGAGGAAACTGTAAAAACCGAGGATACAATCCGGCAAATCACTGCCGCTACCGAAGCTTTGAAAGTCGCCAACATAAATATCCTCGGCAGTAGAGGCATATTCAATACCGAAATACAGCAAGTCACCGGGGTTCTACCGTTAAAAACATCTTTTACGTCAATAGAGATTGTAAAAGACTCTATAATAATCAAGGGAGAAACGGAGAGCGTTTTTACAGTAATTGAATATGCCATGGCGCTGGAGGCCGAAGGCATATTTACAAATGTACGCATCAGAGAACTGGATGAAACACTGATTTCAATACCGGGAACCGAAGAATCCGAATCTACTCCGCCACAGGTCAGTGTAATAACCTTTGAAATAGTCGCGCAATTAGTGAAGCCGTAAACGAGGAGATGACGGAATGCATATTAACGACATGTTGAGGCTGGCAATAACACGGAAAGCCTCCGACCTGCATTTGAAAGTAGGCAGTTTTCCGATAATGCGCATTAATGGCGAATTATTTGCGCAGGAGGATATGGATATTATTTCCCGAGAGTTCATGGAAATGATATTTATGCAGATAACCACCGAAAAGCAAAGGGAATCGTTTGCTAAAGAACTGGAAGCGGACTTTGCCTACCAGTCAAAAGACGCCGGTAGATTCCGTATTAATATCTGCCAGCAGGACGGCACGATAGGACTGGTCTGCCGCCCGGTGATAACGGAAGTGCCGACAATCGAAGGATTAGGGCTGCCCGAAATATGTAAAACACTCGCCTTAAAAGGCAGCGGGCTGGTAATAGTGACCGGGCCTACCGGCTGCGGAAAATCGACAACACTGGCGGCGATGATGAATTATCTTAACCATACCGAAAAGCGTAAAATCATCACAATAGAAGACCCCATAGAATATTTACACCGCGATATTAAATGCATGTTTTCACAGCGTGAACTCGGGAGAGACACTTTATCTTTCGCTAATGCTCTGAAGCATGCCATGAGACAGGACCCCGATGTGATACTGGTGGGAGAAATGAGAGACCTTGAGACAATGGCTACCGTCCTTACGGCGGCGGAAACGGGCCACCTCGTGCTGGCAACGCTGCATACGCCGGGCACGACGGAGGCTATCAACCGTTTTATAGACGTTTTCCCTCCGTACCAGCAGCAGCAGGTACGCATTCAGCTATCTATAGCGCTTGAGGGAGTCATATACCAATTATTGATACCCCGCTCTGATTGTTCAGGGCGGGTGGCTGCCGTCGAGGTTATGCTGGCATTACCGTCCATCAGGAATCTCATACGCGAAGGTAAAACGTACCAGATGATGAATATCATACAGACCGGAACACAGTTCGGTATGCAGTCCCTGAACCAGTCATTAACCGAGCTTTGTAAAAGAGGAATAATAACCGGCGAGGAAGCTCTTGCCAGGAGTATAGATACGGAAGAATTATCCGAGATGCTCGGCGGACGAAGAGTACATTCATAATTTCTTTCCGTATTCTCGAAGACTTGATTGAGAAGGAGCGCGATTTATGGTAATAATGAGTTACGAGGAAACAAATAGAATCAACAATGTACTTATATCGGCAGTCTCCCATGAGTTGCGCACGCCGATAGCGGCGATAAAAGGCTATTCAACGATGTTACTCGACTATTTTCCCGAACTCACGGTTAAAGAAACCAAGGAATATATCCAGTCTATAGATAATGCCACGGACAGGCTGACCAGACTCGTCGAAAACCTTCTGGACACATCACGTCTGGAGGCAGGACTGCTTAAGCTGGAAAAGACAAAGGTTAACATCGCCAGTCTTATCAAGGCAGCGGTTAAAGAAGCGGAAACCAGCGATAAACACCATAAAATCATTACAGTACTGGATAATAATACAACCATGGTATACATCGACCCCAAGCTTATACGGCAGGTGCTGGATAATCTTCTCGAAAACGCCGCGAAGTGCTCGCCTAAAGGGACGGAAATCCTGATATCAACAAACAACAACGGACAGGAACTGAAGATAAGCGTTACCGACCACGGCACCTGGACACCTGCCGGTGATCTGAACAGTATATGCGAACACATGAATGGAAGCGAGGAAAAAGCATCACCGGGCACGAACGGCATCGGGCTAAGATTATATATATGCCAGCGGCTGATAGCAGCCCACGGTGGACGAATGCGGGCAGAAGCCGCGGATAAAGGAAACGCCGTACAATTTACTCTTCCCTTAACTCCTGTAAAAAGCAAAGAAAAGCTAATATATGTTTAAAAATGCAGCAGATTGATTTATAATAGTTATTTGAAAAGGGGACTCCGGGCAGAAAGCGAGGAGCTGATATGCCGAAAAGGAAAGCTTTGATATTAGTGGTTGATGACGACATCCGCATGCTGCGCATGATGAAGCGTATGCTGGAACTGGAGGACTTTGAGGTCTGCACGGCGAACTGCGGTGAAGCCGCTTTAAAAACGTTCGAAAAAGAGACCCCGGCTTTAGTACTTCTCGATATTATGATGCCGGATATGGACGGGTATATGGTATGCCAGCGTATCCGCGAGTTCTCACAAGTTCCGATTATCATGGTCACCGCCCGAGGTGATGATAAAGAAAAGGTAGAGGGATTGAATATCGGCGCTGACGATTATGTTACCAAACCATTTTCCGCCAGCGAACTGGCTGCCCGGGTAAGGGCAGTACTACGGCGCGTCAACAGCCAGGAGATAACTCAAGACGCCGTTTTCCGCTGCGGAGACATGGTAATCGATTATGCATCACGGCGGGTCATGGTCAATAATCATGAACTTAAATTAACTTCTACAGAATACAAAATGTTATCCTACATATCGCTCAATGCCGGACGCGTAGTTACACCGGACCAGCTTCTAAACAAGGTATGGGGTGAAGAATATGTGGGTGCGGCGCATCTTCTCCAGGTGAATATCGCCAGACTTAGGAAAAAACTGGGGGATAATGCTAAAGAGCCTAACTACATCCAGACCCGCCCGGGCATCGGATACATCATGTCAAAACCATCCTGATAAATAACCGACGCACCCGATAAACAACGAAAAATCCACGAAGTCCTTCCGGAAACGGGAGGACTTTCTTATTTTGTGATAATGCGCGGGGTCATAGTACCAACGTTGGGTGCTATTGATGTTTCTGTGAGGATAAAACCTCCCGTTGTGATAGCAGCGTGAGCCGTTTTCTCTACACTTAAAATAGCTTCAAAAAAGAGAGCGACTCACAATGCGAAAAACACTAAAATTCATCCTGATTACTGTGATGCTATTGTTAGCGGTATCATGGTTGACATCTATCGCCTACGGTCAGACTAATGGTGAAGCTGAACAAACAGGAATTCAAGTAGAAGCCGCCCCTCCCGAAAAAGCACCAACGGCCAGTTTTTTCGGCAATGCTATCGGGGGGGTGACGGGCGGCGACCTTTTTTACATTAATGCTACCAATTACCAGCCAGACATGTCTGTGGATCTCTATATCACAAACGCAGATGAGCTGGTCCATTACTTGAGATATCTCATTCTGAAAGTAGCGGTATATATGGAAGATACCGACGGGCAATGGCAGCAAATCACATCACAGGACGGTACCGTTTTACCAGACACTTACATTACCATGAAAAACAGCCCGGTGAGTTTTATTTTACCCGGCCTGGCACACTATAAAATCACAATCGAGTCCGGGAGTTATCACTGCTTTCCTTTAAATTCAAGTGGTGGTAATTTCTCACCTCAATTTTACATTGATGTTGGAACTATCTAATTATGCCTGTGTGATGTTTTTGTAGGGAATTACCAATGATTTTTGATATATTTGTGAGCTATTTTGAGTATCGTTTATATGGCGGGGAGAATAGAAATGATTTTAGTATGGAACAGTGTTAAATCCTTCCAACGGCATCTTGAAGAAATGAATGTATTCCGCCAGGCACATAGCAACTCGCCGGTGGCAGAGCTAAAGATGATCAAAGCTCTACCGATGCCGTTTGATATCAGACTACCCCGCGAGACGGGGATAATTAAAAGTTTCTACAATTCCAGAGGCACATTGGTACTCGTACCGATATGGAAAGTAACGGTAGCCAGAGGGTCGCAAAATTAGCAGGTAATAATCGATGACGATAAACGAAGCTTTGTCCGACGCGAAAGAACGGCAGTGTATCCTGGTAATGGACAACAACCAGGATATGCTGATGTTATTGAACCGGACGCTGGAACTGGAAGGCTTCGATACTGTTGTCGTTGCCGATTACGATGAGGCGGTGAGTCTGCTGGAAAAACTCGACCCGGACCTGGTAATCATGGATACATACCTGCCTGATGTTATCAGTCTAAGAACACTGGATATTATGAGAGAGCGTTCCGATGTACCTATCGTAGTTATTACTTCAGATAACGAAGTGGAGACATTAAGGACGGTATTTGCGCACGGGGCCGATGATTACATCCGAAAGCCTTTCGCGATAAGGCCGTTCATTGCCAGAATAAAAGCCAAGCTAAGGCGTTATCAGGGTAAAGTCCTGGAGCCATCTTTATAGTAGTGCTTTCCTTTTCAATATAAGACACCTTTCAAGACAATCCCCGGTAAACGAATCGTGGCAATTTAGCCACGATTCGTTTATTTGTTTCTGATTTTCAACGGATTTAGCTTTAGATAGTTTTGTATTCGTCTTTGGTGTTATGTTAAGTGTTTTCAGGGAGTTGATTTTTAATTTTAAATACTGTATATTATGAGGACAATTGAATAAGTGAACAGGGGTG
>MGMT01000017.1 GCA_001796525.1 Chloroflexi bacterium RBG_13_51_52
CGTCGGCAAGAGCACCCTCACGGATAACTTAATCGGGGCTTTCCGCAAGCAGAACATGACGGTCGGTGTTATCGCCATCGACCCCACCAGCGCGTTGACTGGCGGCGCTCTCCTCGGCGATAGAATCAGGATGCAGCGCCACGCCGCCGACCGCTCCGTTTTTATCCGCTCCCTGGCTACGCGCGGCTGGGTAGGGGGACTGGCTAAAGCAGCCATCGGAGCCGTGCATGTCATGGACGCCATGGGCAAGGACATTATTCTCGTAGAGACGGTCGGTTCCGGGCAGGTGGAAATCGATATCGTTAAAGCGGCGGATACCACCCTCCTCGTTTTAGCCCCCGGTGCCGGCGATGAAATTCAGACCATGAAAGCCGGTATTTTAGAGTCGGCGGACGTTATCGCCATTAATAAAGCCGATAAAGAAGGCGCCGACCGACTCCAGTCCGAACTCGAATCGTTGTTTTCGATGCAGTCCCGTCATTCAAACGACTGGCTTCCCCCCGTTGTTTTAACCGAGGCGATTAATGATAAAGGCACGGATGGGTTAACATCGGCGCTCTTTAAGCACCACGATTATCTTAAAACCAGCGGACAGCTTCCCCTCCGCCGCCGCGAAAGGGCTAAACTGGAACTCCTGGAAACCGTTGAAAGCTATCTGAAAGATATGGTCCATGCCCTTGATAACGGCAATTTCCTGGAAAAACTAGTCGACGACCTGCAAAACGGCAAAACAAGTATGCACCGCGCCGCCCTTGAGATTACCTCCCGTTTCGCCCGAAAGTTTAATAAAGAAAAGCAATGAGGTAAAAATGGACTTTGACCTGACGGAAGAACAAAAAATGCTACAGTCTTCCCTCCGTGATTTTGCGGAAAAAGAGATTGCCCCCGCCGCCTCCAGTATCGATAAGAAGGGTGAATTCCCCGCCGCGGAAATTAAGAAAATGGCTGATTTCGGACTTTTCGGGCTGACTATTCCAGAGAAGTACGGCGGCAGCGGCAAGGGGCTGGTGGAATTGTGTCTCGCCATCGAGGAGCTGGCTTACGCCTCCGCCGCCGTCGATAATTACCTGCGCGTCAGCCTGTCGCTGGCTATCGTTCCCATCATGCAGTCCGGCACGGAGGCGCAAAAGAAAAAGTACCTGCCGCCCCACGCCAGCGGGGAACAAATGGCTTGTTTCGCCCTCACCGAGTCAGGCGCCGGCAGCGACCCCTCCGGCATGGAGACCACCGCCGCGCGTAAAAAAGACGGCTACGTTATCAACGGCAGCAAGCTTTTCATCAGCATCGGCGAGCATGCCGGTATCGCGGTGGTCTTTGCCACCGTCGATAAATCGCTGAAAGGTCGCGGCATCACCGCCTTCGTCGTGGATAAAAATACCCCCGGGCTTTCCGTCGGGAAACGTGAAGACAAGATGGGGATGCGCGGCTTTATCTCCACCGAGCTTACCTTCGAGGACTGCTTTGTCCCGGTAGAAAACCGGCTTGGGGAAGAAGGGCAGGGACTTAAAATTGCCCTCGAAGCGCTGGATGTCAGCCGGGTCACCGTAGGCGCCGAGGCAGTGGGTATTTCCCGCGCCGCTTACGAGGCTGCCTTAAAGTACGCTAAAGAGCGCCGGCAGTTCGGTCAGCCGATTTCTAATTTCCAGGCGATTCAATGGATGCTGGCGGATATGGCAACACAAATAGACGCCGCCCGGCTTTTAACCTTCCGCGCCGCCCGCCTCCACGATACGGACAGGCCTTTCATTAAAGAAGCCGCTATGGCCAAGGTCTTTGCCTCGGAGGCTTCCGGATTTGTCACCAGCAAAGCGCTGCAAATTCACGGCGGCTACGGCTATACCAAGGATTATCCTCTGGAGCGCTATTTCCGCGATGCTAAAGTCACGGAAATCTACGAGGGTACGTCGGAAATCATGCGCATGGTCATCGCCCGCAGCCTTTTGCGGGAGAGTTAGCCTAAACCAGCAAGGTTTTTTTCAGCCGCTCGGTCAGGCTATCTGCCGCCCCCATCGTCTCCAGATAGCCCGGTATCGAGTCGTATTCCTTGCGTAGAGTTGTTAAAAAAAGTTCCATCGATTCCGGCGAGGCTTTCCAGAAATAGTCGGGCAATGGCGCGGCGTTGGCCGCCATCTTAGGATCGCTCCGTATCCGCTTTAGCAGGTCTTCCATGTACGGACCCGACAGGGTATAGTCTTTTATTACGTCTTTATCCTTTACGCCCAGGATATTTAAAAGCACGGCTGCCAGTATGCCCGTCCGGTCTTTACCGATAGCGCAGTGGAATACCAGCGGATGGTTTTCTGTTTCAGCGATTATCTCCATCGCTTTAATGATACGCCCCCCGAACAATTTATCCCGCACGATATCCAGGTAAAACTGTCCCATATTGGAAAATGTTCTGAATCTCCTTTCGTCCGCCTCCCGGTTGCCGCCGTCGGTGATAAAAGATACGTTGTAATATTTAATATCGGCTCCGGCCGGGATACCCACGCCCTGCCTTTCTATTTCTTCGGCGCTTCTCAAGTCGATGATTGTAGCCAGCCTGATTTCTTCCTTTAATTTCTTAAGGTCGTTCTCGGTAATGCGGCGCAGATCGCCGCTGCGGAAAAGCCTACGCCAGGCTACCGTTTTATCTTGGCGGGTCTTATACCCACCGATATCCCGGAAATTTATTATGGACTCGAAGTTTATATGTCTGGAGTATTTTTCTGTCATTTTTTTCAATTCACCAGGCTGAATAGCGGCCTGACGCTTTCTCCGGCGGAGTATTTGTCCCCGGGGAAGACTTTATTGCCCATTTTCACCTTTTTCCCGATAAGCTCCATCGAGGCGGTCTTGGGGTCGATGCCTTCAAGGTTGCCCATTATCCACGGCCCTTCCTCCAGTTCCACTATCACGATGACATAGGGCACTTCGCTTTCCCGCCCCTCCGCCCCCACGAACACCGTCGTAAAAGTCTTTATTTTACCGTTGCTCTTCACCTCTATAACGTCCATGTCCGGGCTGCCGCACTGGCGACATGCCATCTTGGGCGGTACTGTTATCCCCCCGCAGGCGCGGCATTTCAGACCGAGTATTTTATTCTGTTTCAGGGCTTCGTTGTAGTCCTTGAAATAGAGTTTCTGTTCCATTTTCCTACCAGCCCCTTTCGAAAATCATGTTCACCAGCGTCCCCCCATCCCCGCCGAGGGTATCAGTCATGCCGGTTTTTGCGTTGGGTACCTGCCTTCCCGCTTCCACTTCTCCCCTTAGCTGTTTGGCAATCTCGTAGACCTGCCCCGCTCCCGTCGCCCCGATAGGATGCCCCTTGGACTTTAGTCCGCCGGAGGGATTGACGGCTATCTTACCCCCTATATCCGCCTCGCCTTTTTCCCAGGCGTCGCCCGCTTTTCCGTAGTCGAAGAATCCGAGGCTCTCGGCGGCTATCAGGCTGGCGATGCTGAAGCAGTCGTGCAGCTCGCACAGGTCGATGTCTTTCGGTGTCCGTCCCGCCATTTTGTACGCCTGCTGCGAAGATATTTCGCGCGCCCTGATTCTCGGCAGGAATTCCTTCTGGTTGATGAGGGGACCGCAGGATGCCTGCCCTATACCGGTGATGTAGACCGGCTTTTTCGTGAGTTTTTTAGCGACCTCTTCCGATGCCAGCACCACGGCCGCGGCGCCATCGGAGAACGGACAGCAGTCGTGCAGGGTGAGTGGCGTGCAGACCACGAAGCTGCCGAGCACTTTCTCCACGGTCATGTCCGCGTTCTTCCCGAAGAACTGCGCCCTGGGATTGATACTGCCGTGCCTGTACGACTGTATTGTAACCTTTGCCATCTGCTCCCGGAGCTTCTGGAGAGGGATTTTATAGGTATCGGCGTAGAGGTAGGTCAGCATGGCAAAGACCGCCGGGAACGTCACTCCGGCTGGATACTCGTAGCGGGCATCGCTGAACATGGCGAAGGTCCTCGTCGCCAGACCCGTGCCCATGGTCGCCGCCCGTTCTACCCCGCCCGCCACAACGATATCGTAATACCCGGAAGCCACCCACATGAAGGCGTCTCTCACGGCCATGCTGGCGGAAGCGCAGGCGCCCTCGTAGCGGTTGGCCGGCACGTAAAGGCAACCTATGTTCTCCGCGGCGTAAGCCTGCAGCATTCCCTGTCCCTCCTCGAAGTCCCCCAGCGCGTTGCCGATAAACAGCGCCTTGATGTCCTTCGGCTTCAGGTTGGATTCCTCTATAGCTTCCGTAGCCGCTTCGCCGAAAAGCTCGACCTCCGTTTTAGTCTGCGGCCCGCTGAATTTCGTTTCGCCCACGCCCACCACAGCCACTTTTTTCATGCAGTCCTCCTGTGTAGTTTTGAACTGATTCCAGATTACTGTTTTTCAGCTATGAGTGTCAAACGAGTAATAAAAAATAAGAAGGAGCGCCACCCCCCTCTTTAAATTTTTGCGAAAAATCTAATATTAAAACTCCGGTATCGGCGGCGTCGTGCACTTATGCGCGCTGGATGCCCTTAACCCCTCGATGCGCTTTTTCAGCTCCTCCGGCGCCTTACCCGTTAGTATGTAGTTGTCCAATGCCTCGTAGGTAATCCCCATCTCGGCCTCGTCGGTCTGCCCTTCCCAAAGTCCCGCCGACGGCGCTTTTTCGATGATTTCCGGAGGGATTTTTAAAAACCGTGCCAGTTCCCTGACCTCTTTTTTCACCAGGTTGCCCAGCGGCAGTATGTCCACGCCGCTGTCGCCGTGCTTGGTGAAATAGCCGACCGTCAGCTCGCTGCGGTTGCCAGAGCCTATTACCAGGTATTTCAATTGGTTGGCTGCATAATAAAGCGTTATCATTCTCAACCTGGCTTTAAGGTTTGCCCGCGCCAGTTGCGTTAGAGTTTTATCCGGCTTGAAGTCCGGCAGTATTTTTAGATACTCGTCATAAATATTATCGAGGACTATCGTTTTTGTGGGTATGGAAAACTGTTTAGCTACACTCTCGGCGTGTACTTTATCCTTTTCGTTGCTGTGGCAGGGCATTATCAGTCCCAGTGTATTTTTAGATAAAACTTTTATACACAGCGCCGCCACCACCGAAGAATCGATGCCCCCGCTCATCCCCAGCACCGCCCCTTTACACCCCGCCGCCCGCACGTTGTCTTTAATCCATTCCGCTAACTTTTTAGCTATTAACTCCGTGTTCATAGCGCTCTCCTTTTTGCTATGCAGGATTAATGTAATATACTAATAATATAACAAATACAGTCAAAAGGGTAACTGTCCCATGCCTACCGATATTATCCTTAAAAACGCTAACGTTATCACCTCGGACGCCGCCCAACCGAGAGCCGGACTCGCGGCTGTCTCTGACGACTCCATATTTTTTGTCGGCAACAATTCCGAATTAGACAGGCTGACCGGGCGGACTACTAAAGTCATCGACTGCGCCGGCAGGACGGTTGTCCCCGGCTTTAACGATGCCCACCTCCACCTTTTCTCCTTTATCAGAAAGCTGATGAGTATCGACCTTTCTCCGGCGTCGGTCCGTTCCGTCGAGGATATTAAAGAAGCCGTCCGTAAAAAATCTTTAGAAACCCCGCCCGGCACCTGGATTAGCGGCACCGACTATAATGAGTTTTACCTCGAGGGCAAGCGCTGCCCCACCCGCCGGGACCTGGATGAGGTCGCCCCCGCCCACCCGGTAGTCTTAAGCCATCGCTCCCTGCACGCCTGCGTGCTTAATTCGCTGGCGCTCTCGCTGGCAGGTATTAGCGCTGAAACGCCGGAGCCTGCAGGCGCCCGCATCGAGCGCGACCTTGCCACCGGGGAGCCTAACGGCATCCTCATAGACATGCTTAATTACATTCGAAGCGAGGTCATGCCCCCTTTTTCCGATGAGGAATTAGCGGAAGGTATTACTTTGGCAGACAAATACTTCCTGTCGCACGGCATCACTTCCTTCCAGGAGGCGACCGTCAGCAACGACATCAAGCGATGGGAAACGGTTTGTGATTTCAGACTTCACGGAAACCTGCACAGTCGTATTACCATGATGGCCGGCTTACCTTACTGGCAGGAGTTCAAGAAAATGAATCTCAAGACCGGCTCCGGCGATAACCTGATGCAGCTCGGCGCGGTAAAGATAATGCTGGAAGTCCAGC
>MGMT01000018.1 GCA_001796525.1 Chloroflexi bacterium RBG_13_51_52
CTTCTACATCACAAAGGGGGTCGCCGATATCCCAGTGATAGCCCGGCATGATAACCGGCTCTCTTTCCAGCATGCTGCCTATGACCGATTTAGATTTGCGGGGGCAGAGGGGTATGTTAAGGCGGAGGCCTTCTTTAGCGACGGCGGGGATTAGTTCGCCGAAGGTTACGCCCGGCTCGAACATTACCACCCGGTTATACCTGTCGATGCGGATGATTTCTTTCATGCCGGACAAATCGACGATTGTCGCCTCGCCGACGGAAGGGACGGTATCGCCGCGGAAGTGGGGCGCGCCGGAGCTTACGGGTATCAGCGGCGCTTTATTCTTACGCGCCAGACTCACCAGCTTTTCCACATCATCGGCTTTTCTGGGTTTTACAATATACTCCGGCTTTATCGGACCGGCAAAGCTCATATCGTTTGAATACTTTTCCAGCGCGGCGTCATCACCGGTTACGTTTTTTACGCCGACAATTTCAGCCAGCTTTTTTTGTTGCATCATATCTGCCTCCCGTCGCTTTCAATATGGGTGATATTGTTCCGTTTATTTGAACTACTGTTCCTCGTAAGGCAATTTTCATTATAACACAACCTGTCAAGCGAGGATATTTCTATGTGAGAGAGTGAAAGAAGGGAGTATATCTTGGAGTTCAGACGTTTAAATCGCGCGGGACGGCGCGGCATTTTTCCGCCGTGATAATGGCCATAATATCCGCAATCGTGCGGTCGATTTTCCCCTCCCGGTTAACGACAATATAGTCGAACATCGGGATACTATCCAGCTCTTTAATAGCTGTTTTCAAGCGGAGTTCAAGCTCCTTCGCCTTTTCCGTGCGGCGCTTTTTGAGTCGCTGCTCCAGTTCCTCAAGGGATATGGTCACGAGGAAAATCAAGATAGCCCCGGGCATTTTTTTCTTGATGGTGGCGGCGCCCTGGACATCTATTTTTACGATAACGTCTTGTCCGCTTTTCAAAGCCTTTCGGACCGGCTCTTCGGGTATGCCGTAGCGGTTGCCGTAGACGGTAGCCCATTCCAGCAGCCTGTCGGAGTCTATCATTTCCTGGAATTTAGCGGCGGAGACGAAATAGTAGTCAACGCCTTCCTTTTCACCGGCGCGGCGGTCTCGGGTGGTAGCGGAGACGCTGATTTTGGCGGGGAGCCCCGATTTTCTAAGTCCGGCTAAAACCGTGTCTTTGCCGACGCCTGAAAGGCCGGAGAGAACGATGAGGAGGGGCTTAGGCGTTGGAACGAGGGGAGAATGAGTATCACGGCTCATTGGCACCTTCGCTTGGCTCTGGCTTTGCTATAATGCCGGGGCGGGTGGTCTGAAACCGGCTGGCGATGGTTTCCGGGGCGAGCGCCGCCAGCACGATATGCCCGCTATCGGTAAAGATAACGGCTTTGGTCCGCCTGCCGCTGGTCATATCGATTACCTTGCCGTTATTTCTGCCGTCGTGAATGATGCGCTTGGTGGGGGCGGAATTCGGGGAGGCTATCGCGATTGCCCGACTCATGGCGAGTATATTGCCGAATCCAATGTGAACCAGTTCGATACTCATCTTGTCACCTCGTTGTGTTCATAGGGCTGAAAGCCGTGCGATAATGCGTCGGTATTGGAAAAAGCAGCGTCCTGGGAAAAGCCCTCCAATAACCTAGCACTTGTCCAAAGGCTTGTCAAGGGTGGGATACATCGATACCATAGGTATCGTCAAAATAATATTATTTATAGTATTTACGCATTACCACCGACTTGTATAATTTTACGCGGAGAGGAGAGAGAAATATTGCCCCCCCTTTTTTTATGCCGGATAATGTGCTAAAATATATCTGCAGCTTGAAAAAAGACTTTAACAACTGAATATGTCAATCAGGAGAACGAGTCTCTTGGTGGTTAGAGCGAGGTAGTCCCACCCGTTCCCATCCCGAACACGGAAGTGAAATGCCTCAGCGCAGACGATACTGAGGGGGCGACCCTTTGTGGAAAATATGCCACTGCCAGGAGACTTTTCTTTTTCCCGGCATAAAAGAATTTCTTTTCTGCGTGTATATACCGAACACAATCGGCGGTTACCCCTATTGCTTTACCAGCGTTGATATTATAATATTAAAATAGAACGGTATTTCACCGGACAGATTAGCACCAGGGATTCGATATGGCCAGCAGATTTGAAAAATTTTCCGAAAGAGCCCGGCGCGTCCTCACCATAGCCCAGGAAGAGGCGCGCAGCCTTAATCACAGCTATATCGGCACCGAGCATATATTGCTGGGGCTGGTACGTGAAGACGAGTGCGTGGCTGCCAAGGTGCTGATGAACCTGGGTATCGGCTTGAGCAAAGTCCGCTCGGCGGTGGAATTCATCATCGGGCGGGGCGAGAAACCCAGCACCGGTGAGACAGGCCTGACTCCCCGGGCTAAAAAAGTCATCGAGCTTGCCATAGATGAAGCCCGCCAGATGGGGCATAACTATATAGGGACCGAGCACCTGCTGCTGGGTCTGCTGCGGGAGGGGGAAGGGGTGGCATCCAGCGTGCTGGACAGCTTCGGGATTACTTTAGAGAGAGCCCGTGCCGAGGTTACCCATATCCTGACACAGGGAGTACCCAAGGCAAGGCTTTCACGCAGTTCCAGCAAGACCCCGGCTTTAGACCAGCTGGGCACCGACCTCACGGATGCCGCGCGTAAAAAGAAACTCGACCCGATTATCGGGCGACATAAAGAGATAGAGCGGGTTATCCAGATATTGAGTCGGCGCACCAAGAACAACCCGGCGTTAATAGGGGAGCCGGGCGTGGGCAAGACCGCTATCGTGGAGGGGCTTGCCCAGCAAATCGTTGCCGGCACCGTTCCGGAGACCCTGGAAGACAGAAGGCTCATCTCCCTGGACATGGGGTCGCTGGTGGCGGGAACGAAATACCGCGGCGAATTCGAAGAGCGACTCAAGAAGATTATCGACGAGATTAAGACCGCAGGCAACTGCATTATATTTATCGATGAATTTCATACCATGGTGGGCGCCGGCGCCGCCGAGGGCGCAGTCGATGCCGCCAACATCTTAAAGCCTTCACTGGCACGCGGCGAACTGCAGTGCATCGGCGCGACAACTCTTGACGATTACCGCAAGTATGTGGAGCGCGACGCGGGACTGGAGCGCCGTTTCCAGCCGGTACTGGTGGAAGAGCCTTCCGTCGATGAGACGCTGCAGATACTGCGCGGCATCAAGGAACGCTACGAACAGCACCACCGGTTGCGCATCAGCGAAGAGGCGTTAGCCGCGGCGTCCACTATGGCGGCGCGTTATATACCCGACCGCTTTCTGCCGGACAAAGCCATCGACCTGGTGGACGAGGCGGCTTCCAGGGTGCGGATACGCCACAGCACGATGCCGATTTCTTTAAAACAGACCAAGGAGCAGCAGGATATCATCCGCAAGGATAAAGACGCCGCCCTGGCTACGCAGCAGTACGATTACGCGGCGGAATTGAGAGAACGCGAGCTTCAAAACGAAGAAAAGATAAAACAGCTTGAAACCGAGTGGCGGACCGAGCAGGATCAAACGGACGTAGTGGTGAGTAAGGAAGACATCGCCGAGGTGGTAAGTATGTGGACCGGCGTGCCGATGGTCCAGCTTGCCGATGATGAAGCGAGCCGGCTCCTCAATATGGAAGAAGTCCTGCACAAGCGCATCGCCGGCCAGGAAGAAGCTGTAAACGCTATTTCAAAAGCCGTCAGGCGCGCACGCTCTGGTATTAAAGATATGAGGCGACCGATGGGAGTATTTCTCTTCCTCGGGCCGACGGGCGTGGGCAAGACCGAAATGGCTAAAACACTTGCCGAATTCATGTTCGGCAACGAAGATACACTGATACGCATCGATATGTCCGAGTTCATGGAGAAATTTGCTGTATCCCGCCTGGTAGGGGCGCCGCCCGGATACGTAGGCTACGAAGAAGGCGGACAGCTTACCGAGGCGGTGAGACGGAAGTCTTACAGCTGTATCCTGCTGGATGAAATCGAGAAAGCGCACCCGGACGTGTTCAACCTGCTTTTACAGATTTTCGACGACGGGCACCTGACGGACGCCAAGGGGCGGCGCGTCGATTTCCGCAACAGCATTATCATCATGACCAGCAATTTCGGCGCTGTTGATATACGGACAGGGTCGCTTGGCTTCGCGCAGCGCACCAATGAGGTGAAAACGCGGGAGCAGAACTACAATAAAATGAAGGACGACCTTCTTAAAAAGTTGAAGGACAGTAGGGAGAGTTATTTCCGTCCCGAGTTTCTGAACCGTATCGACGATATCATCGTCTTCCACTCTCTCACCAAAGAGCAAATACGGGAAATAGTCGACATGATGTTGGGGAACGTGAGCAAGCAGCTCGCTGAGAAGGAAATCAAGCTGCAGGTAACCAACAATGCAAAGGACTTCCTTGGCAAGGAAGGATATAAAGAGGAATACGGAGCGCGTCAGTTGCGTCGTGTTATTCAGAGCAATGTCGAAGATAAACTTTCCGAGGCAGTACTACGGGGCGACCTGAAAACCTTCAAGCGAATATTCGAGGAAAAAGCTACTGTAAAGAATACGGAAATCATCGATGACGTTGTCAAAGCGGTGAGAGCTATCCCCGAAAAGCGCGCGGCGGATAAAGAGGAAGAAAAATACCGGGCTATCCCGGAAATTCTGGCGGTCGAGGGAGCGGAAGATACCATCACCGTTTACTCTTCGGACAGTGTTAAATATGATATCGAAAAAATAATCAAAGAAGCACTGGAAGAGAAGAGAAAAGAAGATACCAAGAAAAAAGTGAAAATCACCGATGAATTTAAGGTGGTGGAAAACGCTTACGTTTCCGAGGTGGTGGTCGATGTTAAGGATGAAGAAATCACCATCAGCTCCAGGAAGACCTTTTCCCTGCCGAGCATGCCGGTAAGCGCGGGCGCCGCGTAAGACAAAAAATCGAATAGTGACTTCTAAAACCGACTTTAGTATAATAGGGCGGTGGCAGTTGTAAAAAACTCCACCGCCTTTAAATTTATGTAGAGTCGGTCAGGAAAGGAGCTTGGAAATTGTCCAGGGAAACGATAGAAGTTCCTATTACCGGGAAGATAATCAGCGTTGAAGTTAAAGTAGGCGACGCGGTTAAAGAGGGCGACGTAATCTGCATACTGGAGTCCATGAAAATGGAAAACCCGATATTAGCCGCGGTTAGCGGCACGGTGGTGGAAATAGGGGTTAAAGCGGAACAGGTAGTCAAGCCCGGCGAAAAAATCGCCGTAATAGAATATTAATCATGCAGTGCCTCGCCGAAGATTCATGCAATCGGCGGGGCGATATTATATAATCGAGTAAAAACGGGGGGAACAGGGAGAAAAAGATGGACTGGTCTTTCGGTCTGACGATGACGGCGGCGGGGATGGCGGTTACCTTTATTACTTTATATTTGTTGACATTGCTAATCAGGCTTTTGAACAAGCTCTTCCCCTTTAAGAACGAGGAAGAGAAAAAGAGCAAGACTTAAGGGATTTCAGAACGCATTATGGATGTGTTTATAGACGCATTAAACAGCCTGGGCCAGGGATTCCTTAACCTTACCTGGCAGAGCGGCATCATGATATCAATCGGATGCCTGCTGCTTTACCTCGGCATCGGGCGGAAGATAGAGCCTCTGCTGCTGATACCCATCGGCTTCGGGGTGGTGCTGGGGAACCTGCCGCTGGCAAATCTCGCCGCGCAGGACGAGGGTGGGGTTATCAATCTGCTCTATAATACCGGCATTCTTACGGAAATATTCCCCGTTTTATTGTTCGTAGGGCTGGGGGCGATGATCGACTTCGGGCCGCTGCTGGCAAACCCCATCGTCCTGATATTCGGGGCGGCGGGGCAGTTCGGCATTTTCATTACGCTTTTGCTGGCGCTGGGTCTGGGTTTCGCTAAACAGGAGGCGGTATCGATAGCGGTCATTGGGGCATGCGACGGACCGACGGCGATATACGTAGCTTCAAAGTTCGCGCGCGATTTATTGCCGGCGGTATCGATAGCGGCGTATTCCTACATGGCGCTGGTGCCCATCATCCAGCCCCCTATAATGCGGGCGATGACGACGAAGAAGGAGCGCGCCATACTGATGCCGCCCGGCGAGAAACATGTCTCGCAGAGGGTTAAAATCCTTTTCCCGATAATCGCCGGAATACTAACAATATTGATAGCGCCGATGGGCGCGCCGCTGATGGGGATGCTGATGCTCGGCAATTTGCTGAAGGAGTCGGGCGTCGTCAGCAGGCTGGTGGATGTCTCGGAGAACACCATCGCCAACACGGTCACGCTTTTGCTGGGTCTGTGCATCGGGGCATCGATGCTGGGTGGTAACTTCTTAAAGTGGGACACGATACTGGTGTTTCTGCTGGGTTTCATCGCTATTTTTATGGACACGGTAACCGGCATGTTACTAGGGAAATTAATTAAGGTGATATCCAAGGGCAAGATAAATCCGCTCTTAGGGGCGGCTGGCACTTCCGCCTTCCCGATGTCGGCCCGGGTGGTACAGAAGGAAGGGCAGAAAGCCAATCCGCGCAGCTTCCTCCTGTGGCACGCCATCGGGGCGAACGCCGGCGGCCAGATAGGGTCGGTAATGGCGGCTTCGGTAATGCTGGCGGTAATGAGCGGGCTGGGAATAGGGCCGCTGGGGGGATAAACTCTAAGTATTAAGTACTAAACTCTAAACTCTAAATAAGTATAATTTATAATTGATTTAAAAACAGGACTATTTTTTACTCGATGGCGCAATTTCCCTCTGAATCCGTGATTATCAGAAGAATATCGTTGTCTCCATCCGCAGCGCATGTCGAGCCGGCAATAACATATTGACCATTCGTTTTTCTTAATATATAAAAACCGCCTTCACTGTTTGAATCACCAAAAGTTCGGGACCATTCTTCATTTCCAGATTCATCTATTTTTACCATGTACACATCACCACTGCCGTTGCCATAGGAGCATGTCCATCCGACGAATATATAGCCCCCATCCGGAGCAATTATCACAGAGGTGGCAATATCATTTTTTTCACCACCATAGTTTTTTCGCCATTCGATTTCTCCGTTCATATCGGTTTTTATAAGACAAGCGTCGGCGTGATCACCTGTAAGATTGCCGCTTTGTCCGGCGATTATGTATCCATTATCACTGGTTTGTTTGATACCGTAGAAGCCATCATCGGCTTCTCCCAGGACCTTTTGCCATTGAAAATACTTGTTTATATCATGTTTTATAATCATTGGACATAATTCCAAACCGGGGCTCATCGTAGAACCACGAAGTGAAATATATTCACCCTCTGTTGTTCTAATTTGATAATTGGCATCACCATAATCTACTAATGCCAAACTGCCCTCTATCCTTGCTGTACTGATAATATTGCCTTGTTGGTCCATTACTATTTCATAGGGCACGCACTCTTCTTGTGTGTTCGGATCGACACAGAGAGTAGTTAGATAAATAGTGCCATCGTTTCTTTCAATAACCGTGCCATGAAGGGTTGTTGGGCAATATGTTTCAATTTCTATTATCTTTTTCCAGACCAAATCGCCTTTCCCATCTATTTTGGATACCCCTAAATAGTTACAGTCGCATTCGTCTGAAAAAGGTATTTTACTCACAATAATGTATCCGTTGTCTCTTGATACAATCACCACAACCCCTCTCTCTTGTTCGGTTCCTCTATATATCCAGCCACATTGTGTTTCAGATTCTGGAGTAGTTAGAAGAGGGGTTGTCTTGTCACTGATTTCTCCACAGCCACCACACGATGATATGATCAATGAAGTCATCAGGGAAATAAGTAGAATATGTTTTAATGACAAAACCTTAAATTTATCCTGACGGATCATTGGTAAATCTCCTTCTTTGCACGTAAAGCCATATTGTCTTCCTGCGTCAGACTATATGAAAATGCTTACGCCATTCTAACAACCCATATTAATTAATTCAAATTACGATCTCATCCATTAATACCCCAGGGGAGTAGCCTGCGGAGAGGGGTGCCAGCCCCTCTCAACTAACCCTCCCCCTTCCTTTCGTAAAGAGCCTGTCCCGAGCTTGCCGCGGGAAAGGGGGATAAAGGGGGATGGTTTTTTAACCGGCAAGGGGGTAAGGTAAAAACCACAGTCATGACAAAACCACGTTTACATTTAACCTCCCCCCGCCCTATACTTTATAGGCACATATACCGGCCGTTTCACGCGACGCCTTAACAAGTTACCATGATATAAAGGAAAAACAACTAAAATTTACGGAACGAATCGTAGCTAAACTGGTTAAAAACGTTAAAAAATGACGAAACGAATTGAAGCTAAAAATCAAAAAAATATGGTAATTTACCTAAAAAATAAAAAATTTAAAAAAAGCCATTTTTACAAAACGAATCAAAGCTAAAGATGGAGAGGACGTTAGCGTCCTTGCCTTCTTTTATCAAATCTAGTAAAGTCATGCTATGAGCAAATCCTCCGCTAAAGTCGTTTACGTCTGCAAGGAGTGCGGCAAGGAGAGCCTTAAATGGCTGGGACGCTGCCCGGACTGCCAGCAGTGGAATACCTTTGGTGAGATGACTCTTAACACTACTAGAGCCTCCTCCCTCCGCCCCGCCGGGCCTCAAGCTTTACCGCAGGAGCTTTCCCGGGTAGAGATTGAAGCTAAAGACCGCAAGCCAATACCACTGGAGGAGTTCAATCGGGTGTTGGGTGGTGGACTGGTGGCGGGGTCTTTGGTATTAATCAGCGGCGACCCCGGCATCGGCAAGTCAACGCTTTTGCTGCAGGCGGCGGCATCCATCGCCGATGAACGTCACCGCGTGGTATACGTTACCGGCGAGGAAACAGCCCAACAGATAAAGCTGCGGGCAAGGCGTCTGGGACTGGAAGGGGAGGGGCTTTTCATCCTGGCGGAGACGGACATCGATGCGGTGATAGAGCAGGCGGAACAGGCGGAGCCGGCGCTGGTGATTATCGACTCCATACAGACGGTGTATATACCCGGATCGGAATCGGGGGCGGGCAGCGTATCACAGGTGCGCGACTGCACGATGCGGATGATGCAGTGGGCGAAGACTCACGGCGTGCCTGTCTTTATCTCGGGACACGTCACCAAAGAGGGCGCCATCGCCGGACCTAAAGTCCTGGAACATATCGTCGATGTCGTCCTTTATTTAGAGGGGGAGCCTTTCAGCGCCTATAGATTATTGCGGTGCGTCAAGAACCGCTTCGGCTCCACCAACGAGGTGGGCGTTTTCGAGATGAAAGAGGAAGGCATGGTAGAGGTGGCGAATCCATCGCTGGCCTTCCTGTCGCAAAGGGGAGTGGAAACGGTGGGGTCGGCGGTCGTGCCGGTCATCGAGGGCAGTCGGCCTTTACTGGTGGAAATACAGGCATTAACGACCATCAACAGCTTCGGGCAGCCGCGGCGGACGGCCAACGGCGTGGACTTCAATCGACTGCTGATAGTAGCCGCGGTGCTTTCGAGAAGGGTGGGGCTGAAGCTGGGCAACCAGGACATTATCGTCAACGTGGCGGGGGGCTTAAAGGTGGGCGAGCCGGCCGCGGACCTGGGGATGGCTTTAGCGATTGCCTCCAGCTATAGAGACGCGGAGGTGATGGCGCAGACGGCGGCGGTGGGCGAGGTGGGCTTAA
>MGMT01000019.1 GCA_001796525.1 Chloroflexi bacterium RBG_13_51_52
TAAAGAAATTCTCGCGGATTTAAGTAAGACCATCCCGATGAGTCGGCTTTTGCAGGGTGAAGTTGGCAGTGGCAAGACGGTGGTGGCAACAATCGCTTTACTAATGGCGGCAGCCAATAGCTGCCAGGGAGCATTCATGGCTCCCACAGAAATCCTCGCCGAGCAGCATTTCGCTACTATTTCCCAGCTGCTTTCCAAGCTGGGACGTGAAGAGGGCGAGGGATATTTCAGAAGTTACACCGGCTTTTTAGCCAGACCCTTGAAAATAGCTTTGCTTATCGGCGATATCAGGCAGGCCGGGAAAAAGAAAATTCAGCAGCAGATACGTGAAGGCGATATCGATATCGTTATCGGCACTCACGCGCTGGTGCAAAAGGGCCTGGAGTTCTCTAAACTGGGGCTGGCGGTGGTCGATGAGCAGCACCGCTTCGGCGTGGAGCAACGCTCGGCGCTGCGGGAAAAGGGGTTCAATCCGCATATGCTGGTGATGACCGCCACGCCTATCCCCCGCACCCTCGCCCTGACGCTTTACGGCGACCTCGACCTATCGGTGATTAGCGAGTTGCCTCCGGGCCGGCAGACCGTCAAGACAAAATGGCTCAAACCGGAACAGCGGGAAAGCGCCTATGCTTTCGTCAGGAAGCAGGTATCCGGGGGGAGCCAGGTTTTTATTCTCTGCCCCCTCATCGAAGAATCGGAAGCCATTGCCGCCCAGGCCGCTACCGTTGAGTACGAAAGATTATCCAGCGAGGTTTTCTCTGACCTGCGGGTGGGATTGTTGCACGGCAGGTTGGCATCGGCGGACAAAGATGCGGTCATGGAGCAGTTCCGCTCCGGCAGGCTGGACATCCTCGTGTCGACGCCGGTGATAGAAGTTGGCATCGATATCCCGAACGCTACGGTTATGCTGATAGAGAGCGCCGACCGCTTCGGGCTTTCGCAGCTCCACCAGTTCCGGGGTAGGGTGGGGCGCGGCAAAGAGCAAAGCTACTGCATGCTGCTGGCGGAAAATCCCTCCGAGGTGGGCAGGGAAAGACTTGACATAATAGAAAATACCCATGACGGCTTCAAGCTGGCGGAAGAGGACTTGAAGATGAGGGGCCCGGGCGAGTTCTTCGGTACCCGTCAGAGCGGCCTGCCCGACCTGCGTATGGCAAAAATGTCCGATGTGGCTTTGCTGGAACTGGCGCGGAATGAGGCGATAAAGCTATTCCAGGTTGACCCCGCCATGGACAGGGAAGAACATAAATTGTTAGCGCGGGAGATGGCGCGTGTCTGGACCAGTACCGGTGAGTGGAGCTAGGCAAATTTTATAAAATCCTTATAATATTTTAATGCTTATTTAATATCGTCCTTTCAATTTCTATGATATACTCAAGGCAGATAGGGATAGAATCGATTCTACGCGCTTTCAATTAATTATTAAACGTAAATAATGACCATTAAACGGGTATTATTGCATGGCAGCCGCAGGAAGATGCTTTATCTTCTTATCATACTGGTGTGCCTGGTGGTACTCGATGGATTGCTCACGGAATATCTCATTAACGGTGGGGGAGGCAGTGAGGCGAATCCCTTTTTAGAATCGCTGGTGGGCGAGCCCGCTTTTATGATATTGAAAATATCCGGCGCATTATTTTGCGCTTTTGTGTTATATGATGTGCACCGCCGCCTGCCGAAGATAACTATGGTTATTACCTGGATTGCCGTGGCGGGCTACTTGGGGATAGTACTCTGGAATACTAGTCTGTTATTTCTAACCTAGCGTCTGCTTCGGCATACTCCACGCGACGCCACAACGGTATCACCTCTGGCATGACGTCGACAAATGTGATTTCTCTCGGCAGTTTATAATCGGCCATGCGTCCCTGGCAATATTGTCTTATCTCCTGCTCCGTGATTGTCTCGCCGGGCTTCAACCGCGCCAGCGCTTTAACCGTCTCGCCGCGTATCAGGTCTATCGTCCCCATTACCCTCGCTTCCGCTATCTTGGGGTGAGTTTCCAGGACTGCCTCGATATCGGCGGGGAAGATATTCTGTCCCTTTAAGATGAGCATTCTTCTCTTGCGGGCGGTGATGAAAAGGTAGCCGTCTTCGTCAATCCAGCCGATATCGCCGGTATGGAGCCAGCCGTTCTTTATTACACGGTCCGTAGCATCGGGTTGGTTATAAAATCCGCTCATAATAGGTCCCCGCAGGACTATCTCGCCCTCGCGACCGGCCGACAGCTCATTACCGTTCTCATCGAATATCTTCATCTCCCAGCAGGGGAGGGTTTTTCCGCAGGAGCCTAACCTTACCTCGCCGTGGATGGGCATAGCCGTAGCGTGACAGACTGACTCCGTCTGACCGTAGATATCGCGGATATCGAGGCCATAAAACTGCTTGAACTGATTTATTACCACGGGCTCGAGGGGCGCGCCTCCGCTGGCTAATAAACGTAATGAACTAAGGTCGTGTTTAATGCCTGCCCGCCGGGCGACATTTATCATCAGCGAGTAAATATATGGTACCCCGCAATAAATCGTGCCCTTCTCCCGCTCGACGGCTTCCATGAAGCTTTCAATGGACCGTCCTGTGCCTGGTACCGCTACCAGGGTGTTGCCTTTATAAATAGAGGCCATCAGTACGGCGGTCAGACCGAACTGGTGGTACATGGGCAGGGCAAAAAGCATCATCACGTCGTCTTTCGTCTGCTCGAATGTCTCGGCGGAGCTGATAACCTCGGTATAGACGCTCCGGTGCGATAGGGTGACCCCATGCGGGTTTACCGTCGGGCCTCCGGTGTAAGATATTATGGCTATATCATCCGGCTCGATTTTAACATTGACGCTGGTAGGCGGATTATTTTCCAGTATATTTTCATAGTTGATAAACCTGGCGTCGTTTTGATAGTTGACGGTGATAACGTGTTCGATAGATTTGAATTTCGGCAGGGCCGGCAGCAGCGATTCCAGCGGCGGATTTTCGATGATGAATACTTTAGGAGTGCAATCTTTGAAAAGGCTTTCTAGTTCGTCAGCTACATATCTGGAATCGAGTGGCACGGCGATGCCACCGGCTTTAATTATCCCGAAGAAGACGGCTACAAACTCCGGGTTGCTGGCCTGCATCATGGCTACGCGGTCGCCTTTTTTGACGCCCATATTTATCAGGGCATGGGCGACCCTGTTGGAGTCTTTTTCAAGGTCGGCGAATGATACGCGGCGTTCGCCGTAGATAATGGCTGTCTTTTCGCCCGAACGCCTGGCAGTATTTTCGAGTATCGACTTCAAATCCACCGTACTGGATTACCTTTCAAAATTATATAAAAAATCCCTTGGTTCATATAGAAAAACAAGCATCCGGAATACGTCCAGTATAGCAGAACCGGGTCAATTTTGGAAAGTATGCTTGTAGAACCGGTGCGGCATTTTCGTAAAACAAGCCTTTTCATGTATAATGAAGCCGATACTCTTCCGGTGTACCAGGGATTCGTGAATGGAAACTAGCCTGTATCTTATCGTACCTATCATCGTTATTGCTCTGATTTTTGATTTTACCAACGGCATGCACGATGCCGCTAATTCTATTTCCACCGTTGTCTCTACCAGAGTGTTGACGCCCCGTCAAGCCGTCGTCTGGGCGGCTTTTTTTAACTTTATCGCTTTTCTCATTTTCGGCACGGGTGTCGCCCACACCATCGGCACTGGGATGGTGGATATCAATATCGTTACCGCCACCGTCATCCTGGCGGGTCTCATCGGCGCTATTTCTTGGAACATGATTACTTGGTTTTTCGGTTTACCGAGCAGTTCCTCTCACGCGTTAATCGGCGGTTACGCCGGAGCGGCGATAGCCAAGGGTGGGTTTGGGGTGATTATCGCGTCCGGCTGGTATAAAACCGTTATTTTTATTTTCGTGGCGCCGTTGATTGGCCTGGTCATGGGTCTGCTGCTGAAGGTTATTACTACGTGGATTGTGCATAAACAAAATCCGACGAGCATCAATATATGGTCGCGTCGTTTACAGCTTCTCTCGGCTGCGGCTTTCAGCCTGGGTCACGGCGGTAACGACGCGCAAAAGACTATGGGTATTATAGCCAGTCTTCTTTTTACCGGGGGGTTGCTTCAAACTTTCGAGGTGCCTTTATGGGTCGTTCTTAGCGCTCATGCGGCTATTGCCATGGGCACGCTCACCGGAGGCTGGCGTATTGTAAAAACGATGGGACAGAAGATTACCAAATTAAGGCCTATAGACGGTTTTTGCGCCGAGACGGCCGCTGCCTCCAGTATTTTCTTTTCCACGCATCTCGGTATTCCGGTCAGCACGACCCACGTTATTACAGGGGCGATATCCGGTGTGGGGGCTGTAAATAGGCTTTCGGCGGTACGCTGGGGCGTGACGCTGCGTATCGTCTGGGCATGGATTTTTACGATACCGGCATCCGGTATTATGTCTTTGCTTGTTTATTACTTGATTAAGCTCGTTTCCTGAATTCCCGGGCTATCCGTTGAGCAGGGCAGCCATTTCTTTATCGCTTAACTGGCGTACCTCGCCCTCTTTTAAATCCCCAAGGCTCAATTTGCCGATGCGTACCCGCCTTAGAGCCAGGACGCTGTGTCTCAACCTCTCGAACATGCGGCGCACCTGCCTTTTCCTGCCCTCGTGGATGGTAATGCTGTAGTTGAAAGGCGATAGCGATACTTCTTGTATTTTCGCCGGATGGGTCATGCCGTCCTCTAGCAGGATGCCGCGCTCCAGTTGCTGTTTTTCCTCTTTTTTTAGACTGCCCTTGATATGCACCAGGTACTCTTTCTCATACTCGAATCTAGGGTGGGTCAGGCGGTATGTGAGGTCGCCGTCGTTGGTCAGAAGCTGCAGCCCTGTAGTGTCTATATCGAGTCGCCCCACGGGATAAAGACGGTGCCGTTTATATTTATCGGGCAGGATATCCAGGACCGTGCGGCGTCCCTTTTCGTCGCTCACGGTAGAGACGACGTCTTCCGGCTTATTGAGCATCAGGCAGATAATTTTATCCGGCTTAAGGTTAACTGCCTGCCCGTTGAATATAACGCGGTCTTTTGCCGGGTCAATGGGATGATTGAATGATGCGGCGATTTCACCGTTGACTTTAACGTTGCCCTGCTTGATAGCTTCCGCCATGCGGCGCCTGGAACCCATACCGGCTTCGGTAAGAATTTTAATCAGGGGTTTTAGAGGCATTTGTCCTGTTCCTCGCATTAATTATGGAACAACATCGGGTACACTTAAAGTATAAGCTTTCTACGAGGTAAAGACCAACGGTACTGTACGATATATAGCTTTTTAAAGAGTAAATAGGGAATTTTTGATTTAGGGCGGCAGGTTTTTCTCCGGCGGCGGGCGTGATAGAGTCTTTTTCCTGACGTATAAAATAACGCGGACAAATATAAATATTGATACTATACCCAGTAGAATCCATGGCACCAGAATGGCAGCTTTGTTCACGGAATATACTTTACCGCCAATTGTAACTGGGACCGCCGCAACGAAAGTATGGCCTGCTGTGGACGAGAAGCCGTTGGACCACTGCTGGCTGCTGGTAACCTCTGACCAGGCGCGGTAATAGTAGGTTGTGTTACTGGAAAGCCCTGTATCGGAAAAGCTCGTCCCGGTATCGAAATAGACCTGGTCGCCGTCCAGGTAGGTGGCGGGAAATGCTAACGTACTGCGGCGTATCATCGTGCGTTGCGCGCCGTCCCCTTTCGTCCAGCTTAAATCTATTCTTGAGCTACTGTTCACCGTCGCGGTGAACGCTGTAGGAAGATCCGGCTTGGTCAGGAAGTGCACCTCTCCGCCGTAGGCAATGCCGGCGCTGTTCTTGACCTTGGCGCGGTAGTAATACGGTTGGCCCTTGGTAAGTCCCACGAGAGGCAGGTTGAAAGTACTGCCGGTGGTTATCGTCCCCGTCCATGAAATATTTGCGGTATAAACGCCGGGGGCGGTGCCCCATTCAAAGCTGTACTGGCACAAATCGCCGCCGTCATTATCAAGCACGGCGTGAAGGACAGCCGTGGTCTCTTCAACATTCGTGGCGCTGTTGGTGGTAACGGTTGGAGTCACAGGCGCATTCTGCTCCGGTCCCAGCGATAAAAACGAAGCTGGATTATTCTGGTTATTATAGCTGGTCTTTATCCAGTCGGCGCTGCGGGCGGTATTGGAGATACGCACTTCATCGATGCTACCGTTATAAAATTGCGCTGGTGTTCCTGAACTCAAGAACGCTCCTATAAGTACATCGGCCGTTGAATTGTGTAAACTTGTAATTGCGTCATCATATACTTTAGTTGGACTCGTATCCGCGTTACCGTCGATATAAATGGTCAGGGTTGAATTAAATGTAAATACAACGTGATGCCAATTATTATCAAAAACATCTATGCTGGAATCATAGCGTTTTCTATGGCCGACATTGTAGGTGCCATCATCTGATATATCAATCCTAAGTTTTGTAGTAGCAGCCGTATAAAATTTCCAGGAGAGCTGGTTAGTTCCAGAGTCACAGTGAGCAGTAAATACTTTATAAGCTTGAGACGAGCCTTTTACCCATGCTTCAACTGTAATGTTGGCACCGGTATCCAGACTATTATTGTCACTTATTACCACACGGTCATCCGTACCGTCGAAGATGTCGGCGCCGTCTACCTTCCCGGTCGCATTCTGATTGGAAGCAGGCGTAATATTAGGCATTCCGTCGTTGTTATATTGTGTCGAGTCATAATGAGTGCCGGAAGTCTCGCTCAAGTGCTGCACCATCTTATAATTGCTGTCCCAAACATTCACGGCATCCTGCTGGCTGCCGACCCCGGCGTTGCCGTAGTACATGTATATTTCCGTGTTGGTCACGGATGAAAGAGTGGACACTTTCACCCAGGCGGTTAAATTAGCCGTAGCTCCATTACTGCTGTATTTCTCAATTTCATGGGGAATTTTGGTGACCTCGTCGGCAGCGGTAAAAAGAATGTCATCGCCATCAAGCTGGGCATGGGTCCCCAGAGCGCTATCCGAGGTAACGCTTATCATTACGGCGAAATCCGTCAGAGTGGCGGTAACGTTGGCGGCGTTAATGGTTATTTTTTTGCGGTACTGCCAGCTTAAATTATACCAGCCGGGATTTGCCATAGCGATATTCGGCCCGATAATGCTTGAAATAAAAGCCATTATCAAAAGCAACGGCACCAGCCGCAGGCTAGTTTTATAAAAACGTGTCACTATTCCACGCATTTTTCTCCAGCTTGCGAGGTAAAATTGGGTGTTAACCCTTACTCTTTTTGGTGGTTTTTACTAATTTAAGTCTACATTCCTGTTATGTAGATAGACCTAAAGTAACTTAAAAAAGTATAAAGATTTCATAAAGAATTTCTAAAGAAAATGCTATTTGGCGAAGAGAAATTTGCCTTATCCTGATTTGTAACAGGCGGTAATCTGAAAATGACCTGATATAACCAAGAAAAAATCACGGACTAGTTCCTGTGCTTTACAACCTGGCAAAGCTGTGATTTGCAGGGAATAAAGCCGGAAATCGGGTCGAGGGTTGTATCGTCTACCAGCTCGTTTACATTAGCTTCATTGGGCCAGTGGTGGGGTAGAGAAACAACGCCGGGCAGAATCGTATCCGTTATGTTGGCTTTCATTTTTATACTACCGCGGGTTGAACTGACGGTTACCGTGTCGCCCGTCTTGATAGCTCTTTGATTGGCATCGTAAGGATTAATATCCACCAGCGGGTCGGGCATCATCTTGCGGAGTCGCGGTATGTTACGGAACTGCGAGTGGGTATAAGCCATGACCCTGGCGCCGGAGGTCATCACCAGCGGGTATTTTTTTGCCAGTTCGGGTTGACTCAACGGGCTTTCCGGGGGCTCTTTATAAGAGGGGAGGGGGTCCAGTCCGTGCTCTGCCAGCACCGAGGAGGCTATCTCCACCTTGCCGGAAGCGGTTTTAAAACCCGTCTTTTCATAGTGTTTTTCCGGCCTCGGCTGCAGCGCAAGCTTAATGCCTTCCGGTTTTGATTCAAGGTCTTTGAACGTGATTTTCATGGGTTCCAGGATATGGTCGACGCACTTTTCAAAGCTGCCGTTCCAGAACAAGTCCCCAAAGCCCAGCCTTTTAGCTAGGCCGGAATAAATGTCCCATTCCGTACGGCATTCGCCGGGAGGGCTGACCGCTGGCTGTATTAACTTTACATTACCGAAATATTCGGTCAGGAGAATGTGCCTTTCCAGCCATGACGCTATGGGCAGAACGATATCGGAGACCTGCGTCCCGGGCGTGTGGAAGTATTCCGTCACGGCGATGAAATCCAGCTTATTTAAGTCCTTGACTATCCTTCGGGAATTAGCGAAAAACTGGATATCGAGTCCCGGGGAGAAAAGGGCTTTGATGGGGTAGGGCTGGCCGCTTTCAATCTGGTCGGCGATGGCGTTCGATTGCATTTCGCGGTAGCGTTTCGTCCATATCGGAAAGCGTTTTGAACCCACGCCGGGGGGCATTTTAGCGACTCTCTCGTGCAGGGTGATATCGTTGGTTTTCGCGTTGGATATAGGACCGAGTGTATTGCCTCCGGGAACGCCTATATTGCCGGTCAGCGCCGCCAGCAGAATAACGGCGCGGTGGTTCTGCACGCCGTTGGCGTGATGGGTGGTGCTGTTGCTGCTCATGTGCAGCTTGGCGGGCTTATTGCGGGCATAGAGTAAAGCGGCTTCCCTGATTTTTGCCGCGGGCACCCGGGTGATTTTTTCCACGCGTTCCGGGGTATATTCTTTTACCAGTTTTTTCAGGTCGTTAAAGCCGACCGTCCATTTCTCGGTGAAGTCTTTATCGTGAAGGTTTTCACCGATGATTACGTTCATCATGCCCAGCGCCAGGGCGCCGTCGGTGCCCGGGCGGAGCTGGAGGTGTATATCGGCTTTGGCGGCAATAGTGGTACGGCGTGGGTCGACCACAACGAGCTTGACGCCTTTTTCTTTAGCTTCGAGGTTGACCTGCCAGGCGGGGGGAGATGATATCACCGCGGCGCCCCAGATAAGCTTGCATCTGGTCTCGGGGTCGATGCCGGAGCCGGTGCCTGCCATGTAAGAGTATTCCGCGCCGTAGGTAAGGTTGGCGGCTATCCAGGTTCCGGAAAAGCAATTCGAGCTCTCGGTGCAGTAGTTGGGCGAGCCGAAAGCGTGGGTCAGGCGGTGGAAATAGGGGCGGGGCTCTTTAGTGTAGGCAATCCAGAAAACCACCGACTCGGGTCCGTATTTGTCCTTGACCGACTGAAGACCATCGGCGACGGTATCCAGCGCTTCGTCCCACGGAATGCGCTGCCAGTTGCCGCTTCCCCGCTTGCCGGTACGTTTTAAAGGATAAAGGAGACGGACCGGGTGGTAAATAAAGTCCATTTGGGCTTTCCAGCGCGGGCAGTGGCTTACCTTCGGGTCTGCCGTCTCTACCTTTACCACCTTGCCGTCGCTGACGTGGATTTTCATCGGGCAGGTCATGGTGCACATGTAGCAAATACCGTCTTTGATTTCCACAGACTTAGCCATCAAGCATCACGCCCCTCTCGCAGGATTTTCATACGGGTAAGGATTTTATACCCATTTCCCATTATTATAACAGTTGTTATTCAGAGCACAAAATATACCCATATCCTGTGAGCTTGTGCTATAATTTAAGAAATAAATCGGGAGGGATTATATCTGGAAGGACTGGAGTTAGCCCGAAAAGCTGTAGAAATCGCCAGCGATAAGCAGGCAAATAATATCGTATTACTGGATGTCCGTGAATTGTGCAGTTTCGCGGACTATTTTGTTATCTGTGAGGGCGAGAGCGCCCGGCAAATCCGTACCATCAACGACGAAATCGAAAAGGAACTCAAGAAAGAAGGCGTCCTGCCGCATCACCGCGAGGGAGGCACCGACTCCGGCTGGCTTTTACTCGATTACAGCGATGTTATCGTGCATATTTTCGGCGCGGCGGAACGCGAATATTATAATCTTGATGAACTCTGGCAGGACGCTAAAACCGTTTTGAGTATTCAGTAATTTGCTACTCTATCTGAAAATCTCTTTGTCCTTAAAGAATATCGCTATCTCTTTTTCCGCGTTTTCCGGCGAGTCCGAAGCGTGTGTGGAGTTCCGCCGGATATCTAATCCGTAGTCCCTCCGTATCGTTCCCGGTTCGGCTTTGGCGGGGTCGGTAGCGCCCACGAGCTTTCGGATACGCTCTATAGCGCCCTCGCCTTCGAAGACGGCCGCTATAACTGGTTTAGACGTTATATGTTCCACAAGGTCATTAAAAAATGGTTTTCCCTTATGCACGGCGTAGTGTTGTTCTGCCATGGCTTTATCCATGTGCAGCATACGTAGGGCGGTCAGCTTCAGTCCCGCCCCCTGTATCCGCCCGATGATTGCGCCGGCCAGCCCTCTTTCTGTGGCAATGGGTTTGACCAGGACCAGAGACCTTTCCATCGATTACTCCTTAAATTTATCAATAATATCAGGCTATTTAAAAAGCCCGGACAATACGGAAATATCCACTTTTTCCAATGTGTCCACGATAAGGTCGGCGTTTTTCAGGCTCGTGCCGGGATGGCTGTTGGTCACCGCCACGCATTTCATGCCGGCGCTTTTTGCGGCAGCCACTCCGGCAATGGCGTCCTCGATGACCACGCAGTTGGCAGGTTTCACGCGCAGTTTAGTAGCCGCCAGCTGGAATATCTGCGGACTGGGCTTGCCCTCGGCTACCTCGGTACCGAAAGCAATTGCCTGGAAACTGTTCTCGATGTCCAGCCCGTGAAGAATGACATCTATATTTTTCGGCACCGCCGAAGAAGCTATGGCTGTCTTGATGCCGTGCTCGTTGAGCAACTTTATCAGTTCGATGGCTCCGGGGAGGGGTATGATATTTTGAGATACGCGCTGGCGGTATAGATGTTGTTTCTTCCCGGTAAGGGCATCAATCTCTTCCGGTGATAGTTTATCACCGAGAGCGAATTTTATAATCGTGTCGTGCCTCTGCCCGAAGTGCCGCATGAAGTCCTTTTTACTGAACTCCACCCCCCGCTCCTTAAAGACGTCATGCCAGGCGCTGTAATGATAATCGGCGGTATCGGCGATAACGCCATCCATGTCCCAGAGTACGGCTTCCAGGCGGTTTTCAGACATGTTTACGGGTCTCCTTTACTTTATCGCCCTGCCCCGCCTGGTTTTCGGCGATGAACTGCTTGGCGGTGCTTTCGGCGATGACAGTGCCGTCCTGAAGCGCTACTTTACCGGCGGTCTCGATGAGTTTTTTCCGCTGCCGGGTTATCCAGGCGGTGATGACGAGCGGTACCTCGACCCTTACCGGCTGACGCTGCCTGATTTCGATGCTGGCGGTCACGCAGGTATTCCCGGTCGCGTAAGCGATATTGCTCATTGCTTCATCCAGCAGGCAGCCTAAAATTCCTCCGTGCAATAGCCCCGGCCACCCCTGGTGCATTTTTTCCGCCGTGAACTCGGTGCGGATGGTCTCGCCGTCCCTGGTAAAGTGGAGCTTTAATCCCAGGGGGTTGTTTTGCCCGCACCCGAAACAGAACCCCTCGTTAAGGTCGGTATTTAAAATAACTTTTGGTATCACTGCCATCGCTGCGTCTCCAATCGGTTAGAAATGTGTCCATCCTGTCCGTCCGGTTTTAACGGGATTTCCGCCGGCGTCGAACAGTTCAATTTTACCCGGCGTACTTTTGACTATCTCGCCGATGACGGTTACCGGACATTTTATTACCTGCCTTATTTTAGCGATGTTCCTGGCATTGCCGGTGAAAAGCAGTTCGTAGTCCTCTCCGCCCCCCAACGCCAGTTCCAGCGCCTTCTGCTTGAAGCTGGCTTTTACTATTTCATTTACGGGTATCAGGTCGGTTATTACTTTAGCCCCCACCCCGCTGGCTTCGCAGATATGGCGCAGGTCGGCCAGCAGTCCGTCGCTGGTATCGATAGCGGTGGTTATGCCGTGCTTGACCAGCAGTCGCCCCTCCTCGATACGCGGTACGGGATGCAGGAAAGCGTTTTTTAAATAGCCTGTTATCTTCGACCGGAACGCGAGTTTTTTCTTCAGCATCTCCAGTCCGGCGGCGGCGCTGCCTGCATAACCGGTGACGGCGATGGTGTCCCCGGACTTGGCCGTGGAGCGCCGGAGTATTTTGTTGTCCGGACAACCCCCCAGTACGGTAACGGTTACCGATACCCGGGACGCCCGGCTGATATTCCCGCCGGCAATGGCGACCTTATACTGGCGGGCGATATCGATCATTCCCCGGTAAAGACCGGCGATATCTTCCGATTCTGTGTTATCCGGCAAAGCCAGGGCTACCAGCGCGTAATGCGGTAAACCACCCATCGCCGCGATATCACTGATGTTTATCGCCAGGGATTTCCAGCCGAGTTCTTCCCAGGAAATCGTCTCCAGTGTAAAGTGGATATCCTGCACCATCGTGTCCACCGTGGCAAGTTGGACCTGTTCCGTGCATTTCCAGGCGGCAGTATCGTCTCCTATTCCAATGAGAAGGTCGGGCGACGCTTTATTTATCTGGGCGTCCGCAATCATCTTGTCAAGCAGGTCTATCAGCCCGAACTCTCCCAGCTCCGATACTTTCATAGCTAAAATTATAGCATATTCCTCTATCGGCTGGCTTTTTTATGTAAAAACCACATTTACTTTTATGAAATTGTTAAAAAATTTCGATTATTAGATTATAATTGTGGTATAGCTATGTTCACCATCAGTCAGAATGTAAAAAAGTATTTCGCCCTCGGCTTGTTGGCGTTAACGCTGACGATTACTATCGTCGGGTCTGTTTTCCTGGTGAAGAACTGGGAATACATGAAAATGCTGGAAAGCCAGGGCTATCTGGGACTGTTTTTAATCTCCATCTTTGCCGGCTCCCCGATACCCATCCCCTCGCCGAACATGATTCTAACCTTTACCCTGGGGAGTATCTTGAATCCGGTGCTGGTGGGGCTGGTCTCTGGCTTCGGGAACGGCATCGGCAATACGCTGGTTTACCTGACCGGCCGCGGCGGACTTTTCTTTTTCAGGAACCTGGGTTCATCTGATAAACCTGATGAAAATCCATCGTGGCTTAGAAGACTATATCAAAAGTTCACCTCTCCGAGGATGAAAGACTTAGCCCGACGCCATGCGCTGCTGGCGGTTTTCCTGCTTTCCATGTATCCCAATCCTCTGCTCATGGCGATAATTATGGGGATGGGCGCGGCGCGCTATAAATTCTGGAAATTCTTTCTGGTTTGCTGGGCGGGCAAGACCGTCGAGGCTATGGTATTGAGCTATCTCGGCTACTTCGGCTTGCGTTCTATATTGCACTATTTCGGCATCGAGGTTACTTAAAAGCTTTATCGATATCCCCCACTTTCAATATTTATGAAAAACTGCTATATTATTCCCAAATGCGCTGTGCAATACTGGCTGATATTCACTCCAACCTGGCGGCACTGAAGGCTGTTCTCAAGGACATCGAGAAGAAGGGCGGCGTGGATGAAATCTGGTGCCTCGGCGATATCGTCGGCTACGGGCCCGAGCCCGGCGAATGTATCAAGCTTTTAAAGAAATATAGTCCCGTCTGCGTCGCCGGCAACCACGACCTCGGCGCGGTGGGCAAACTGGAGCTGTCTTTATTCAACCCCGCCGCCGCCGAAGCCTGCCTGTGGACGACGGAACAGCTTAATCCCATCGACCTCC
>MGMT01000020.1 GCA_001796525.1 Chloroflexi bacterium RBG_13_51_52
TGAACTTGAAAAAAGAAAGTTAAATTTTTCCTTCGGTAAAGATAATAAAAATGTCTGGGATTTCATGAACGCTGTCTGCCAGAATTCCTACCTGATTTCCTATCGCTTCTTTCCTCCCAAATACGGGCCGGATAATGTCACCAATGAAAACTGGAAAGACCTTGCCCCGCCCCCGGGATTTTCACTCGAACAGATTAGCACCGCCGTTCTAGCCGATACTATCGACTCTATTTGTCGTGTTTGGTTCCGGGTCTGGCGCCGCTATGAAAAATGGGCGAAAAAGAAGAAGCAAAAAATAGAGTCACTAGTATAGTCGTAAGCCAGTTAAGCTCTCCCAGAGACGATATCAGCCCGTTTATCATGCAAAAAGCTGTCATTAAACTTATTACAGGTCTGATGATGCCCATATTTACTTCTCCTGTGCCACTCGTGGGTAATCAGTCTCCTTATTAAAAATGTTTTTCCGGTAATGTCTAAGGAGAGATATCATTGTAAAAAGTGTAGCCTCTTCTTATTTATTGACAAAGTGACCTCCATACCATAAATTAAAGAAGGCGTAATGAATGCAAGGAGGAACCAACCATGGACTGGGGAATGGCTAACCGCCTATCACAGTTGATTCAACGGGATGGACACTGTCTTTTCATGCCCGTAGATCACGGCTATTTTCAGGGGCCTACGCGTAAACTGGAAGAGCCTCGCAAGACTATTGAGCCGTTATTACCTTATGCCGATGCTCTTTTCATTACCAGAGGAGTGTTGCGGTCTTGCGTAAACCCGGATAATACCAAGCCTATTATCCTGCGCGTATCTGGCGGCACCAGTATGGTGGGGGCAGACCTTGCTAATGAGGGTATCATCACTGGCATTGATGAAGTCCTGCGACTCAACGCCTCGGCGATGGGTATATCTATATTTGTCGGTACGAATTATGAAAAAGACTCTCTATTGAATCTTTCCAGGCTGGTTGATGAGGGTGAAAAATACGGCATACCTGTCATGGCAGTGACGGCAGTGGGAAAAGAACTCGGGAAAAGAGACGCCCGTTACCTTGCCCTTGCCTGCCGGATTGCCGCTGAGCTGGGCGCCCGCGTTGTTAAAACATACTGGTGTGAGAATTTTGAAAAGGTAGTTAGAGGATGTCCGGTGCCGGTGGTTATGGCAGGCGGACCCCAGACGGAAACGGAACTGGAAGTTTTCAAATTTGTGCATGACGGCATGAAGAAAGGTGCCATTGGCGTAAACCTGGGGCGTAATATCTGGCAAAGCGAGCACCCGGTGGCGATGATACAGGCGATACGTGCTATTATCCATGATGACGCCACGCCGGAAAAAGCCCAAAAGATATACGCTGGTGTTAAAAAACAGTAGTATCTAGGGTGATAAATGCGTGTTGCCGTATGGTATAACAATCACGATATCCGCATTGAGGAAAGACCGGTGCCGCGCATCGGTCCAGGTGAAGTGTTGGTTCGTATCATTGCCAGCGGTATCTGCGGCAGTGACGTTATGGAATGGTACCGCATTGACCGGGCACCGCTGATACTTGGGCATGAAATTGCCGGTGAGGTTGTTGAGGTGGGTAAAGGAGTGGAGAAATGTAAGGTCGGGGACCGTGTAGCGGTAGCCCATCATGTGCCCTGCAACACTTGTCATTATTGCCTTAGTGGTAACCACACCTCCTGTGATACCCTGCGCCGGACGAATTTCGACCCCGGAGGATTCGCGGAATACGTGCGCCTTCCCGCCATCAACGTCGACCGGGGTGTCTTTCCGCTGCCCGATGATACGTCTTTTGAAAAAGCAACTTTTATTGAACCGCTGGCTTGCGTGCTGCGGGGACAGCGCAAGGCTGGTATCAAACCCGGCCAGAGTGTGCTGGTTATCGGCAGTGGTATTTCAGGCTTGCTCCACGTGCAGCTCGCCAGGGCGTTGGGCGTCGGGCATATCATTGCTACGGACATCAACGAATACCGCCTGAAGACGGCTGAAAAATTAGGTGCGGATACCGTCTTCGATGCCGATACGTTTTCAACCGAGCGTTTTCGCGAGATAAACAACGGTTATTTAGCTGATGTCGTTATCGTTTGCACAGGAGCTGTCACAGCTGTCACTCAAGCGCTGGCATCGGTTGAACGAGGCGGCACGGTTTTATTCTTCGCCCCCACCGGTCCCGGTGTTACCGTACCCCTTTCTATCAACGATGTCTTCTGGCGTACCGATGTCACCCTCACAACTTCCTATGCAGGCAGCCCCGCCGATTATGATAATGCGCTTAAGCTTATCCAGTCGCGCCGCGTTCCTGTACAGGACATGATTACCCATCGTTTGGGCATGGCGGAAACAGGCCTCGGTTTTAAGCTTGTCGCTGAAGCCGGGGAATCCCTTAAAGTGATTATCATGCCGCAGCAGTGAAAGTTAACTTTGACTGATATGTAGACATGCCGTTCTCTACAGTCTATAATCTTACTGGTGATGAATTCTCAAGCTAAACTGCATGTATTGGTGCCCAGAGCGGAAATAGATTCGACTATCAAGAAGCTGGCTGCCGCTGTAACACGTGACTATAACGATAAAAATCCCCTCCTGCTCGGCATCCTCAAGGGCTCTTTTGTTTTTTTAGCCGACCTTGTCCGGCAGCTTAATTTCCCTTTAGAAGTTGAGTTTGTTCGGGTATCAAGCTACGGCAGCGGGCAGCAGACCTCCGGTAAAGTTAAAATGGTGCAGGGTCTTAAACTGGATGTGAAGGGCAGGCACGTGCTGGTCGTCGAAGATATTGTCGATACGGGCATCACGCTGGCTTTCCTTCTGGATTATCTTAAGAAGAAAAAACCGGCGTCTTTAAAACTTTGCGCACTCACGGATAAGCCTTCACGCCGCCGCGTGCCGGTTAAAATCGATTATCTTGGTTTGACCGTGCCGGATAAATTCCTGGTAGGCTGTGGCTTGGACTGCGATGAGAAGTACCGCAACCTGCCGGATATCTGCGTGCTGGAGGAATAAACTTGGTGGACGATATCACTGATATTCAAGCTTATTATGATAAAAGGGTAGAGCAGGAAAACGGAAGACTAAACCTGCATCAGGTAGAACGCGATATTACCTGGTGTTACCTTGATAAATATCTCCCTCTCCGAGGAAAGATATTAGACATCGGGGCTGCAGCCGGAGTCTATACAATTCCGTTAGCCAAACGTGGCTATTATGTAACCGCTGTTGACCTTTCATCTAAACTAATTGATTTATGTAAAAAAAGAGTCATAGAAGAAAAACTTGAGAAAAAGGTAACCTGTCTTGTTGCCGATGCGCGTGACCTTAGCGACATTACGGACACTGATTATGATGCCGTTCTTCTTCTGGGGCCGCTCTATCATCTGGTCCTGAAAGAAGACCGTGAAAAGGCAATAAAAGAAGCCCATAGCAGACTTAAAAAGGGTGGAGTTATTTTTTCCGCCTTTATCAGCCGGTATGGTATCTGGGGCGATATTATGAAACAAGCCCCTAAAATGATTACATTGCAAACCGACTTGCAGTCTATTCTCAAGCGGGGCAGGGACTCTGACAATCCCGCACCTGAAATACATTTTCGGGGTTACTTTGCTAAAGTATCGGAAATAGCCCCGCTTCACAAGAAAATAGGATTTAAGAAGCTGGTGCTGGCGGCAGTCGAACCTGGCAGAGCTAATGACGAGATATACAATAAACTCGAGGGAGAAATCCGGCAATTATGGCTTGACCTTTTATTTGCTATCAGCACCGAAGAGTCTATGCTCGGTGCTACAAATCATATTTTATATATCGGGGTGAAGGAGTGAAGGCAAATGGGTGACGTTAAACAATTGATATCCGTCGCCAAAGGTGAGTCCCCCGCCGACCTTATCCTGGCAAACTCTAAAGTAGTCAACACCTTTAACGGCGAGATTGAGACCGCTAACGTTGCTATTTACGATGGACTGGTAGCAGGCGTCGGCGACTATCAGCAGGCTAAAGAGGTCATCGATTTAAAAGGAAAGTACGTTGCTCCCGGCTTAATCAATGGGCATGTCCACCTGGAAAGTTCGATGCTGGACGTAGGGCAATATGCCCGCGCCGTAGTGCCGCACGGCACATCGGCTATCGTTACAGACCTTCATGAGATTGCCAACGTCAGCGGTCTGGAGGGCATTAAATATGTCCTCGACTATGCCCGGCGTTTGCCTTTTGATTTGTTTCTCATGGCTCCCTCCTGCGTGCCGGCCACCCACCTGGAAACTGCCGGGGCAACTTTAGGCGTGGAAGATATCAAGCGTATTTTAAAATTCAGGGAGTGCATCGGGCTGGGGGAGGTCATGAACTACCCCGGCGTGCTGTTTGGCGATGATGGTATGTTACGCAAAATAGCGTCGGCACAGGGCAGGATAATCGACGGCCATGCCCCCGGCGTCAGCGGTAAAAACCTCAATGCCTATATCGGCACCGGGATACATTCCGACCACGAGTCGGTCGCTTTAGCCGAGGCGGAGGAAAAGCTGCGGCGGGGCATGCATGTCATGATTCGCGAAGGCTCCACGGAAAAGAACCTGGAAGCTTTGCTGCCGCTGGTGACCGATAAGACCTATCCGCGCTGTTTCTTCGTGGTGGACGACCGCCATGCTGAAGACATCCTCCATGACGGCGATATCGACGCTGTGGTGCGTAAGGCAATTCGACTTGGCCTTGAACCGGTGCGGGCTATCCAGATGGCGACTATCAATACCGCTAACTATTTCCGGCTGGAAAAACTCGGGGCGGTAGCTCCCGGGTATTTCGCTAACCTTATCGTCTTTGATAGTCTCATCGACTTTAAAGTGAAAAAAGTCTACTATCGCGGTTACCTGGTCGCCGAAAACGGCAGACCTTTATTTAACCTCCCGAAAGCCCCCGCCAAACGACTCGACCGCACGGTCAACGTTAAACCTTTCACAATAGATTCCTTAAAACTCAAAGCTAAAGGAGAGCAGTCGCTGGCAATCGAGGTTGTTCCCGGCCAGATAATCACCCGTAAAAAAACGGTCAAAGTAATCGTGAAGGACGGATTTATCCAGCCGGATACCGGACATGATATCTTAAAAGCCGTGGTGGTGGAGAGGCATAAAGCCACCGGCAATATCGGGCTGGGTCTTGTGACCGGCTTTGGTCTGAAGAGGGGGGCTATAGCTTCCTCTACCGCCCATGATTCCCACAACATCGTCGTCATCGGCGCCAGCGACGAGGATATTTTCGCCGCCATCAAAGAGGTGGAGCGTATGCAGGGCGGCATTGTCGTCGCGGCGGGAGGCAAATTACTGGGCAGCCTCGCTACGCCTATCGCCGGACTTCTTTCCGGGGAGCCCCTGGAGACAGTAGTGTCCGGTCTGGACAAGCTGCAGGATATCGCTCATGAGTTGGGCTGCACGCTCCCTGCGCCCTTTGCTGCACTTTCGTTCCTGGCGCTTCCCGTTATCCCCGAGCTAAGGTTGACCGACCTCGGGCTGGTGGATGTGAACGAGTTCAAATTGATTAAATAATACTGCTTATCTAATGCGGAAAAGGGGATTCCTTTTATGCGTCATTCCAATATCGAGCCCGTTTTTGAAAACCGCTATGACGCCGGACGCAAACTCGCGGAAAAGCTTACCGAATATGCCGATAAATCTGTGGTGGTGCTGGGAATTCCCAACGGCGGGGTCGCCGTAGCTTTAGGTGTCGCCCTGGCAATAGGGGCAGACTTCGACCTCGTTATTTCCCGGAAAATACCCCTCCCGCTTAGTCCTGAAGGCGGGTTCGGTTCTCTGACCGATGACGGCACTCTCATTCTCAACGAGGAAGTGGTTAAAACGGCAGGACTTACCCAGCCGCAAATCAACTATCAAGTCAGCCAGGTGCGGACGAATATCAAGGAACGCAGTCTCCTCTACCATAAAGACCGGCTGCCGCTTTCCATTACCGGTCGCACGGTAATCATTGTCGATGACGGTCTGGCTTCCGGTTATACCATGAAAGCCGCTATCGAGTCGATACGGCGCCGCCGGCCGGAAAAAGTAATCGCCGCTGTCCCCGTCGGGCCGGAACATGTAGTCGAAGAAGTTCGCAAGGCAGCCGATAGAGTCGTTGCCTGTGTCGTCGGTACCGGCAATGTTTTCTATGTATCGGACTATTACCGCTACTGGTACGATATCACCGATAGCGAGGTGCTTTCCTGCTTGAAAGAATTTCGTATGCGCCGGCAGGGCGGCAGGATACAGTTGCCGGAGAAAAAGCGGGAAACGATTTAACATTTTTCTTAAAATGATGTATATTTATTAGTCCAAGAAATTATAAAAGACTAAGACCAAGGAAGGAGGAGAAACAAAATGAAGAGGATAATGACATTTGGCCTGGTACTATTATTGATACTGGCGTTTTCCGGTCTTTCCATGGGTTCGGGATGGGGTCATCAGCATAACGCATCTCTCAAGGTTGGCGAGGGCAAGGAATATGCTACTATAACGGAAGCTCTGGCTGCCGCCGAAAACGGCGATACAATCATGATATACAAGGGCACCTATGATGAAACTATTAGTATTGAAGGCTTCACCGGGCTCACGATTAAAGGCGTGGGCAAGAATGATATAATTATAAAACCTTCTACAACGCTTCTGTGGAACGTCGGAAATCCTGCCTTTGATTCACGCCTGGCAGCCATCCGTGTGGTCAACTCCACCAACATCAACTTTGAAAACCTTATCATCGACTTTGACCTGGTTAAAACCGCCGGGCGTATGCATGGCATTCTCTATTGGAATAGCACCGGGTCTTTATCCGGCAACATCCTTAAAAACCTCTCATACCCTGATGCAAGCGGCGGATATTATGAAGTCTGTACCTATATCAAGGCGCCCGGTTATACCGATGCTGCACGGGCAAGTGTTGAAATTTCAAAAAATACCTTTATCGATGTCGGGAGGGTAGCCGTCCTCGCGCACGACTATGTGAACGCCACTATCACAAGCAATACTTTCTATAAAACCAGTGCTGACTTCGGCTACGCCATTGAGATGGGTTCGGTCTCCAGCGGTAAAATAAGCTACAACACTATCTATGGCTACAATACCGCAGCACTCTCTGATGGCTCCAACTCCGCGGGAATCTATGTGGAAAACTGCTTCACCGGGCCGCTCTTTGGCAGCCCTTTTCCCGCCACGACTAAAAAGGTAAATATCACCGGCAATGTTATCTATGATTGTCAGTGGGGGATTTATGTCGGTAATGAGTGGGACGGGTATGCCGGCGATGTGGATATCGTATTGACGCTGAACAGCAATAACATTCATGATAACACCGACGGCGGAATTTATTTCGCCGATGAGGATAAAGCAAACGGTTCTTCGGTGACGGTAAGTGGCGGCAACAATTATCTTACGGATAACGGCGACTGCGGATACTATATTGCCACCTATGG
>MGMT01000021.1 GCA_001796525.1 Chloroflexi bacterium RBG_13_51_52
CCTCGGAAAAGCCTGATTTACGCTACGGACTGGAAATCGCCGATATTACGACTATTGCCGCGAAAACGGATTTCACCGTATTTAAGAACGCTATCGCCGGCGGCGGCGTCGTGAGAGTTTTAGCTGCCCCCGGCTGCGGCGAATATACCCGCCACCAGCTGGATGAACTGAACCAGCTTGCTGTCAGCGCCGGCGCTCAAGGACTTTTAACGATATCCCTTGGTTCGCCGGGCGGTAAGCTTTCCGATATTTCTCAGGATATGATTAAGTCCGTCGCCGCTAAATACTTAACTCTGGAACAGGTTAAATCTATCGCTGAATCCTGCTGGGCAAATACGGGCGACCTGCTTCTTATTGTTGCCGGCGAGCCGGATAAAATATGCCCCGCCCTGGATGCCCTGCGCCGTGAAATAGCCCGCCGCTTTAGCCTGGCCGACCCCGGTGTTCTACATTTTGCCTTTATCGTTGATTTTCCCCTCATCGTTCTCAATCGCGAGACCGGCAGGTGGGAAGCGGCCAACAACCCCTTTACTCATCCCCGTGATGAGGATATTCCTCTGCTGGATACGGCGCCTGAAAAAGTGCACGGTAAAAACTACGACCTCATTTGTAACGGCCTCGAGCTTGGCAGCGGCAGCATACGCATACACCGCTCTGAATTACAGAAAAAAATACTTAAAATTTTAGGCTATGATGACGAACGCATTAATCTTCTTTTCGGGCATATGCTGGAGGCTTTTGATTTCGGCGCGCCGCCTCACGGTGGCTTTGGCGGGGGAATTGACCGCACCATAATGGTTTTATCCGGGGAGCAGAATATCCGTGATGTCGTGGCTTTCCCCAAGAACCAGTCCGCTATGGACATGACTCTTGGTACCCCTTCGCCCGTCACTGAAGAACAGCTTGCCGAGCTCCACCTGCACCTGCGGGAAGAAGACTAGCTATTCGGGAGGAAATTTGAAAGTAACTAAAGAAAAAGTTGAAAATTGCCAGGCGTTTCTCACCGTGGAGATGGAGCCCTCTGAAATGGAAACCGGCATGCAGGATGCCTACCGTCGCCTGGTGCAAAAAGCCGATATTCCCGGCTTCCGCAAGGGCAAAGCCCCCCGGGCTGTCGTCGAACGCACCCTCGGTAAAGGTCGCCTCCTTGAAGAAGCCATCGACCATATTATTCCCCAGGCTTACGAGCAGGCGTGTAAGGAGCAGGAAATCGAACCCTACGCCCAGCCGAGCGTAGAAATAACCAAGGCGGAACCCCTGATATTCAAAGCCGTTGTCCCTCTCACGCCCGATGTCACGCTAGGCGATTACCAGATTATACGCCTTTCGCCGGTGGTGGATGAAATCAAGGAAGAAAATATCGACTCCGTTATTGAGGAGCTCCGCCACCAGCATGCCACCTGGGAACCCGTCGATAGGGCGCTGGACTATAACGACATGGCGACTATCGATATTAATTCCAATTCTGAAGAAAAACCCCTGATTCAGAGAATCGGTTCCCAGTACCTCGTCGCTAAAGATGCCATCTCTCCCGCACCCGGCTTCCCCGCGCAAATCGTCGGTATGAAAAAGGGCGAAAGTAAAGAGTTCGATTTAACCTTCCCGGATGATTACCCCAGCACCCAGTTCGCCGGAAAGAAGGCCCACTTTAAGGTCACCCTCCAGGAAATCAAGGAGGAAAAGTTACCCGATCTTAATGATGCATTTGCCCCCCTCGTCTCCCCCGAATACAAGACTGTCCAGGCTCTCCGCGAAGAAGTCGCCAAGAGCCTTAAATTAAGGGCGGAAGAACGTGCCCGCATGGACCATGAAGAAAAGGTCATCACCACCGCCGTCGAGCAGTCTAAAATAGAATACCCGCCTGTCATAATCGACCTTGAAATCAATCGTATTCTCAACGACCAGGCGAGGCAGCTGCAGATGACCGGCCGCGGTATGGATGATTACCTGCGCAGTATTAATAAGACCCCCGAGCAATTGCAGGAAGAACTTCGCCCCGTTGCTATCAGGAACGTTAACGCTTCTTTAGTCCTTAGTAAAATATCGGAAGTGGAAAAAATAGAAGTCACCGATGATGAAATAAAAAACGGCATCAATAACATGGTCCGTAACATCGGTGAAGATAAAAAAGAAGAAATGCGTACGCTTTTAGATACCCCCCAGAACCGCCAGTCGTTGACCCAGTCGATAAAGACGCGCAAGACTATCGAGCGTCTTACCGATATCGCCAAAAATATCAAAGAATCCGACAAAAAACCGGATAAAAAGGAACAGGAGGAGGAAAAATGAATAATTTCCCGTTAAATGTTATCCCCGGTGTCGTTGAAAGCGGCCCCCGCGGCGAAAGAATGTGGGACCTGTATTCCATGCTCTTGAAAGAACGCATTATCATGCTGTTCACCCCCATCTCCGACCCCGTCGCCAACACCTTGATTGCCCAGCTTCTTTATCTGGAAAGAGAAGACCCCGAAAGAGATATCAACATGTATATCCAGAGCCCCGGCGGTGTTATCAGCGCCGGACTGGCTATCTATGATACCATGCAGCTTATCCGCCCGCAGGTATCCACCATTTGTGTCGGTATGGCGGCAAGCATGGCTACCGTGCTTCTCTGCGCCGGCTCCAAGGGCAAACGTTTTGCTTTACCCCACGCCACCATCCATATGCACCAGGCTATCGGCGGTGCCCAGGGCCAGGCTTCGGATATCGTTATCGCCGCCAAAGAGATAATGCGCCAGCAGGACATTCTGAAAGATATTCTCATCCATCACACCGGGCAGTCTTTGGAAAAAATCACCCATGATACCGACCGTGACTTTTATTTGAACCCCGACCAAGCTGTGGAGTACGGCATCATTGATGAAGTCCTGTATAAACCGTCCGGAGAAAAAGAAGAAAAAGCGAAGAAAGAGAAGAAATAGTAAGTAATATCAATGTGCGTGTATCTTACTATCTGGATATAACAGCGGGAGGGGGCTTTTAGCCCCCTCTTTTTCCGTGTGCTCTAGCTATCTTATTCTTGTTGTTTCTCTTTGTCCTGCCAAAAAGTATCTCCTTTAATAAGCCAGGAAAACGCAAAAGTCCATACCATGATTATTTCCAGTATCAACGTAGGCTTAATTACAGAGAGAGCCGTGTCTTGCCAGAGGAATTCATACAAGGCGGCTAAAATCAAGCAGACTACTATCGTATAGCCACAGATTACATAGATAATATTACGATTCCGTTTCCGCTTCCATTTTTCACCGTCCATAGATTTTACTTTTTTGGCACCACCCATACGAAAATCGGCTATGGTATTTTTAAAGCCCTTTCGCGAGTCTTCTGATTTGGTGAACAGGAATAATGAGAAGAAAGCAAATACTGCAAATAGACATGACGCTGATGAAAAATGAACAATTCCTTCCCATTTACTACCAGAGTTCGGGAAAAGCGCAACGCAGAGGGCGAAAATCCATGCCAGTTTACCGGCAATACTGTCCATTTTCTCATAGCCACTGTAGGCGAATAAAACCCAGCCGATGACGAATAATATGCCGACGAAAGCGTCCCGTGTTCTCAAGCTATAATAGTCGCTTAAGGAATCCTGCACATGCCACCCGCAGATAAAGAATCCCCAAACCAACAACACAAACGGCAGCGCTATGCCCAGGAAACCCACGACCTTGCGCAGCAGGGGTTCGTTAATACCACTTTCAGCAACTCGGATAATGGGGCTGCCCACGTACCTTCTGATTAAAGGAGTAACTCTACCAACAACCTTCATCTGTGCTTCACCTCCTTATGACAGATATCGTCCATTACCTGGACAAATGTCTGCGCGGCATGATGATAGCACAAGAACCTTATTCTGACAAGAGAGGATTGGTCAGATTTTCCCCTTGACCGCCGCGTCAATCTCTCGGGTGAGGTCGTAGCCCTTAATCACCCGGCCGGCAGTGTCAATCACCTGCCGGTCTTTAGTAATTTTTATCTTGCCCTCGCTGAAAACCTTAAGAGTTTTTATAATCAGGGGCACCTCGCGTATTGCCCCGTGCTCCCGTATAGTTTTAAATAAAGCGTTCTCCACTCCCTGCACCGACTTAATCTCCTCAACGCTTTTTCCCTCTATCTCCCCCCAAAGCTTATCGAATACCCTGCCTCTTATCGGGAACGTGCAGTAGGTCGCCGTCGGTCCCATGTCCAGCTCCGGTATCGCCACGTGCATTTTTATTCCCTGGGTGTCAGCCTTACTCTCGATGAGCTTCCAGATTACCTGCTGCCAGGTGCCCGCCGGTCCTCCCGGCGCTGCAGGATGTAAATTGATAATTTCATACTTTTCACACATCAAAGGTGAGGTGACAATCATAAGACCAGCCAACAGAACCAGATCAGGTTTGAACTTGCTCAATAATTTTAGTACCTCTTTATCATAGTCGATACGCCACTGTGGCAGGGGTTGTGACAGGTCCGGACTCGGCATGCCCCGCTTTGCCCGGTATCTCTGGTAAGAAAAACTGACCAGCGGGATTCCGTAGCCTTTGACCATGTCTAAATACTGGTCGGTGGCTTCCGTCTCCCCACGTTCCCTAGCACAATAGACGAATTCTATCTCTGCGTTGAGTTCACCAGACTTGATAGCGTCCTGTGTGGTTTTCAGCATTCCCCTGGAACCCGCCCCTCTTCCCGTGGAAAACCAGCCTATTTTATAGCTTTTCGCCATCTTCAACCTTTCTTAAGTAGCTTGCCTTTTACTTTAGCCCAGCTGCTGAAAAGGTGCACGAATATGCCCGACCTTTTGCCAAAGATTTTCCCCCGTGCCACCGCCTTGAGAAATTCGTCCCGGCCGTTGAAGTCCGGAATTTCCATGTAAGCGTTGCCGATTTCGTGAATGGAGTGTGCATCGCTGCCGGCGATACCCGGTATTCCGTGTTTTACGGCGAACGCGCGGGCTTTATTGGTATTGGCGGGAAAGGGACTCCGCGAGTTAAGCACTTCCATCAGGTCGATGTCTTCAGCTATCGTGTCGATAGTCCCGTTTTTTAACGATGAGCCCCGTATCGTCTCGAAAGGGTGGGGGATATTTACCAGCCCGTTCTGCTCCTGTATTCGTTTTATCGCTTCCTGCGGCGTTATACCACTGGGTATCGTTTCCTTGAGGAACATCCCCATTATCTCGCCCTCGGTGGTAAGGATTTCCTCGGCAACGATTACCTTGAAGGGGGCGATTTTCTGCATTTCCAACCCACCTTCCGCCGTACCGTGGTCGGCTATGGCGATACAGTTTATCCCCAGTTCCTGACATCGTGTGATTATTTTATCCAGCGGCGTCTGGCAGTCCATGGAATACCTGGTATGTATATGCAAGTCCGCTTTTAACAAGTAACTTTCCTCGCCTTCGTTATCGCCTTCACCTTCCCCCCTTCCATCACCACCGTGTCCTCGATTCTTACCCCTCCCCATCCCGATAAATAAATGCCCGGTTCCACCGTGAACACCATGCCGTTGGCCAGTTTTTCTTTTGAACCCGGGCCGAGCCGTGGCTGCTCGTGCTCCGCCAGTCCCACGCCGTGCCCCAGCGCATGCCCGAAAGCCTCCCCGTAGCCCGCTTTCTTGATTACTTCGCGCGCTATGCTGTCGGCTTTGTTTCCCGTCATTCCCCTGGTAATTCCGGTTATCGCTGCTTTCTGGGCGTTAAGGACGGTATTATAGACTTTTTTAAACTTAGCGTCCGGCTTCCCCACGCATATCGTCCGCGTTAAATCGCTGGCGTATCCTTTGTATTTCGCACCCATGTCTATCACTATCGGTTCGCCTTCTTTAATAGCTTTATCAGTCGGCTTGGCGTGGGGCAGGGCGGCATTAGCCCCCGACCCGACTATTACGTTGAACGGCAGCGACTGACTGCCTCTTTCCCGCATGGCTTTCTCCAGTTCCCAGGCTACCTGGATTTCCGTCATTCCCGCTTTTATCTTTGGCTCGACGTATTCGAAAGCGTTATCGGTTATCGCCGCCGCTTTAGCAATAAACTCAATTTCCTCCGGCTCTTTAACCGACCTTATCCCCTCCGCCAGCCCCCTCATAGGCACCAGTTTTACGCTACATTTTTTCTTTTTCAAAGCATCCAGTATCTGCCGGTGAAAATCATAAGTCACATCCCCACCCTCGAACCCCAGCCGCTTTATCCCCGTATCTCCCAGCAGCCCGGGCAGCCACTTGCTTAAATCACCGGTAATATGCTGTATCTTAAAGCCCGGCGCTTCTGCTTTAGCCTGCTCGGTATAGCGGAAATCAGTCGCCAATATAGCGTCTTTGGCAGTGATAATAAGGTAGCCGGCTGTCCCGTCGAAGCCGGAAAGATAGCGCCGGTTGTCTGCCTGCGTTATTAAAATCCCGTCGATATCTTTTTCTGCGAGCTTGGTGCGCAACTTCTTTAGTCTCTTATTCACCTTCGCCGCTTTCTCCCCGCGCCATCGGGTGCGCTTCCAGGTATATCTTCCGCGCACGACTCTGCGTTACATGAGTATAAATCTGCGTCGATGAAAGGTCGGCGTGCCCCAGTAGCTCCTGTACTACCTTGAGGTCTGCCCCTCCATCCAGTAAATGCGTGGCAAACGTATGACGCAGTATATGTGGATGGACGCTTTTATTGATACTTCTCGAGTATTTATTCAGTATCTTCTGCACCCGCCTGACTAATATCCGCTCCCCGTAGCGGTTCACGAATAGCGCGTTATTCCTCTTTCCCCCGAGAAGTTCTTTCCTCCCGTCGTTAATATAAGTGTTCAACGCCTGCGCCGCCGGTGCACCTATCAGCACCACCCGCTCTTTTGATCCCTTGCCCCACACCCGTATCTCGTTGGTTGACAGGTTCACCTGCTCTACATTCATATTCACCAGCTCGCTTACCCGTATGCCGGAGGCATAGAGCATTTCCAACAAAGCCCGATCGCGCTGTCCCTGCGGCTGTGTGACGTCCGGCGACTCCACCAGTCGTTTAGCTTCCTCCAGAGTCAGGAAAGTGGGCAAACGTTTATCCAGTCTTGGGGAAACCGTGGTGGCTGCCGGGCTTGCTGTGACCAGTTCCTCGCGCATCAGGTAGCGGTAAAACGACCTTATCGCTGAAAGTTTCCTGGCTATGCTGGACTTGGCGTATTTTTGTTCCATCAGCTGTGCCAGGTAGGCGCGCAGTGTCTGCTTATTAACATTCTTTAGCGTATCTATACCCTGTTCACTGACAAAGGCAAAGAACTCCAGCAAATCTTTAGTATAGTTCCGTACCGTATATGCGGATACATTTCTTTCCGCTTCAAGATAATCTATATACCGATTAAATACTTCCTGCATGTTTTATTGGCTTTTATTTTCAGCCTCCTCCACCTTCCCCTTGTATCCGCACTTTATACACCATGCCTGCTTGCCGTGCTCTGTCAGCAGGCTCTTACACTGCGGGCAGGGCTGCGGCAGGGGCTTAAAGTTAGTGAGAAACTTGCATTCCGGGTAGCCGCTGCACCCGTAGAAAGTGCGCCTCTTCTTGTTTATCCTCTGTATCAGGTCCTTGCCGCACTCCGGGCACTTCGCCCCCACCTTCACCTGGAACGACTGCGTGTACTTGCACTCGGGATAGCCGCTACAGGCGACGAATTTCCCGAAGCGCCCCGTCTTGATTACCAGGGGTTTGCCACACTTCGGACAGGGGTCTCCGGTAGGCTCGTCCGCCAGCTTAACCTTCTCCGCTGTCTCCACTGCTTTTTGGTAATCCTTTTCAAAAGGAGTATAGAAGTCCTTTATTACGCTCGGCCACTTACGCTCGTTGCTAGCAATGTCGTCGAGTTCGCTTTCCATATCGGCGGTAAACTTGATATTGATGATGTCCGGGAAATGCTGTACAAGTAAATCGTTGGTGGCGAATCCCAGTTCGGTAGGCTGAAAAACCCCCTTGTCCTTGGCGACATAGTCGCGGTCTTGAATAGTGGAAATCGTCGGAGCGTAAGTGCTGGGCCGCCCGATTCCGTATTGTTCCAGTGTCTTGACCAGTGTTGCCTCGGTATATCTCGGCGGCGGCTGTGTGAACCTTTGCTCCGGTATTACTTTTATAAAATCCAGCGTATCGCCTTTCGACAGTTTTGGTAGCGTTATCTTTTCTTCTTCCTCTGCCTCGTCCCTTCCCTCGCTGTAAACGGTGATGAAGCCCGGAAAAGTATTGACCGATGTCGCTGTCCTTAGCAGGTAGTCCCGGTGATTTTTCGCTTCGATATCTACGGTCGTGTTATCGAAAACAGCTGCTGCCATCTGGCTGGCTACCATGCGTTTCCAGACAAGGTCGTAGAGACGGTACTGTGTCGTGCTCAAGTACTTTTTTATCTTTACCGGTTCGCGTCGTATCCGGGTTGGACGGATAGCCTCGTGGGCTTCCTGCGCTCCCTTGGCGCGGGCGGTAAAAACACGGGGCTTTGGCGGCAGGTATTTTTCGCCGTAGGTACCGCGGATATAAGCAACGGCTTCAGCTATCGCCGACTGTGCAACATTCGTGGAGTCCGTGCGCATGTAGGTAATCAGACCCACGTTGCCTTCCTCGCCGATGGGCAGACCTTCGTATAATTGCTGGGCAATCGCCATCGTCTGCTTGGCGGTGAAACGCAGCTTGCGCCAGGCTTCCTGCTGCAGGGTGCTGGTCGTGAACGGTGGCGCCGGTTGGCGCATTACCTTCTTGGCGGCTATCTTAAGCACGTCGTAAGCGGCTTTCTCCAGCGTACTCCTGATGGCATCGGACTCTTCTTGCGTGTGGATATCCAACTTTTTGCCTTCGACCAGTCCTACCAGTGTGGCACGGAAAGACGGCTTTTCCTGCTTCTTGCTTAGCTCTACTTCGATTACCCAGTACTCTTCCGGAACGAAAGCCTGTATTTCTCTCTCTCGGTCTACGATTATTTTAACCGCCACCGACTGCACTCTGCCGGCGGAAAGATTTTTTCTGACCTTCTTCCACAGCAGGGGACTGATTTTATAGCCTACCAGTCTGTCAAGTATGCGCCGCGCCTGCTGGGCGTCCACCAGTTGCATATTTAAATCGCGCGGATTCTGGAAAGCCTCTTTTACGGCTTCCTCCGTTATCTCCCGGAAGACCACTCTCCGGTATTGCTTTTTTTTATCACCGGTCACCTCAGCGAGGTGCCAGGCTATCGCTTCTCCTTCGCGGTCGGGGTCGGTCGCCAGATATATGGTAGTTGCATCCTTAGTCGCCTGCTTAAGCTCGTTGACCAGCTTTGTCTTGGCTTTCGGCACCACGTACCTGGGTGTAAATCCGTTTTCTATATCCACGCCCATCTGACCCTTGGGCAGGTCTCTCACGTGGCCCAGCGACGCTTTAATGCTGTATCCTTTTCCCAGGATTTTCCCTAGTGTCCTGGACTTTGCCGGCGATTCTACGATAACAAGCTTTTTACTCATATTTTTCAATCAACTCTCACTCTATATTCCTGCCGCATTTCCCGCGATAGTACGTAGTTCATCGTTCCTACCTGTTTCACCATTCCCTTGAGTTCCATCATCGCCAGCGTGCTGCTTACCGTGGCTGCCGGCAGTCCGCTTTTGCGACATACCTCGTCGATATGTGACGGCTCGGCGGTAAGCTGCTTGATGAGCAGGGTCTCTGTTTCCGTCTCCGGCAGTATCTCGCTCATTTCAATCTGCCGGGCTACCGTTGTCAGGTTCAACTCTTCCAATATGTCCGTGCAGGTGCGGACGAGCTTGGCTTCGCCCATCTGGATAATGCGGTTGGTGCCCCGGCTTGCCGGTGATAAAATGCTCCCCGGTATGGCGAATACCTCGCGGTCCTGTTCCAGCGCGTCGCGGGCGGTAATCATTGCGCCGCTGTCTTCATCTGCCTCGGTGACCAGCACCCCTAGACTCAAGCCACTTAGAATCCGGTTGCGTCGCGGGAAGTTTTCGGCGCGCGGCTTCATCCCCAGGGGATATTCGCTTAATATAGCGCCATGTTCTATTATATCCCGCGCCAGTCTCTCGTTTTCTGCGGGATATATGATATCGAGTCCGCTGGCGAATACCGCCAGAGTCCTGCCACCGACTTCCAGGGCGCTGCGGTGAGCGATGGTATCAATGCCTTTTGCCAGACCGCTGACGATGGTTATCTTGCTCCTGGCTAAATCGGCTACTATCTCCCCCGTAACCTGTTTGCCGTAAACCGTCGCCCGCCTGGTGCCGACCACCGCCAGGCACCACTCGTCCTCCCGCAATAAAGAGCCTTTGATATAGAGGACCGGTGGATAGTCGTAAATCTCTTTCAGTCGCTTCGGGTAATCTTTATCGTTACAGGTCAGTACTTTAATCTTATATCGTTCCAGTTTTTCCATCTCGGTGTCGGGATCTATCTTGTCCCGCCACTGGTCTATAGCGCGCAGGGCAGAGCTGTCCAGCCCGGCTTTCTTCATCTCGCCCGGCGAAGCCTTCCATGCCGCTTCCAGCCCGCTGAAGTATTTCTCCAGCAGACCAAGTCTTACCCGCCCTATGCCGGGTATATTGTTAAAGCCTACCCAGTATTTGATATCTGTGTTCAAAGCAATTTTAATTCTAGCACAGGGTAGGGATGATAACAAAGTAACAAGTAACAAGTAACAAGCATCAAGTAATAAGTAATAAGTAAACAGTTTACAGTTGATAGTTTACAGTCGGGATAAAGGGGATAAGCAAATTGAGGAAATATTTGAATTGATGTCTTGACAGCCGAAACCTTGGCGTAGGATGGCGGAGAGGGTGGGATTCGAACCCACGGTAACCTTACGGCTACACACGCTCTCCAGGCGTGCCTGATAGGCCACTCCAGCACCTCTCCGTGCTTTTATTCTAGCAGAAGTGTATGACTCACTTACAGTTAAAACGGAGAGGGTGGGATTCGAACCCACGCTCCGCTTGCGCGAAGACCGCTTTTCGAGAGCGGCACCATGAACCACTCGGACACCTCTCCATGGCTTTCAAATTGTAACGGAAAATGCTTGATGAGAGCAAGAGGGATAAACAATTCAGGCCAGCCATTTTATTAAGACAGCCAGCCTGATATTGAATTATTTAATCATTTGTTAAGGACCGACAGTAGATTCCAGCCTTCGCTGGAATGACAATATTGGTCTACTTCTTATAGTAGCCGTATTCCCTGATGGCCGCCATCATTGCCTGAATGTTTTCCAGTTTTGGATTATCCGCCACCGAGCCGGATGACAGGATAAAACCGCCGCCCTTGCCGACTTCCTGAATGAGCTTGCGGCAGTATTCTTTAACGTCCCTGGGGTCGCCGGTGACTATCAAAGAAGAAGGCACATTGCCCTGAAGGCAGCATTTCTTGCCGAGTATCTTCTTTGCCCTGGCCATATCCGTGCGGTCGAAGTACCAGGTAACCATTCCCTTGGGGAACTCATCAACATATTCCAGGCGGGTGTTGAAACTGCCCTCGGCAAAAAGAGTTTGAATCAAGCCCTCGTTGATTAAGGCATTCATGACCTTTTTCAAAGACGGCCAGTAGAATTTGTCAAAAGCCGGCTGCGACATCCAACCGTCAGCACCTTTATGCAACGGGTACATCACCGTCGTAATATTGGCGATATTAGGTGATTTTAATATCGTACTGATAGTCAAATCCGCGATAACATCCAGTGCTTCCAAAAGCTTATCGGGACAGCGGAACATATCTTTCATAATACCTGTCGTGCCGCGCAGGGTATCTCCTAACGTATCGAAAGGAGCTTTGGCAAAACCGCCTCCGAATCCGGCAGCAAAGCCCATCGACATCCCACCGCCGGAGCTCATCATAATTTGCATAAGTCTTTGGTATTCCTTACCGACATCGAGCATTTTCTGGAGCATCTGTTGCACCTGCGGCATGGCAAAAGGCATAAATTGCCCTATATGTACATTTTCTGTAATATTCGTGAAAGGCTGAAACATACGCATCGGCTCAAGAATACCGAAGCAACGGGGCAGATAAGTCCGGATCCAGAAATCAGAAGGATCCCGGATAAGGTCGTCATACTCGTCAACTGTCATATATTCACCTTCAATGAACTGCCAGCTGGTGCCGTCTTTTGAAATACCGTGCCCGGGCCAGGCGTATAGTTTATAATCGAGTAAATCCAGAATTTTGCCCGGCGTAATAAAATAGGGCATAGCAGTATATTCCAATTCCTCGGAGTATTTCTCGTTAAACTTCCGGGTTGCTTCAAGGGCTTTTTCAAAGTCATACATGGCAGTATGCGTACTAATTCCTGCCAGTTTCAGGGGAAGATTACCAACCGGCAGGTTAACAGGGACCCTATCAGGTTCCCGCACGTTGTAAACATCCACCATCCGTTGCGCCCTTACTTTGAAAGCTTTTTCGGCTTCCGGCGTGGGGAATTTCATACCAGAAGTGTCAAGTGTTTTGTTCAACCTGTACTGGCGTTTCTGCTCCGGCGTCATTTGCGGCCAATTTTCCGGCAAGTTTGATGGCATGATTTAGTTCCCTTCCTAATATATATTTATAAAAAGATAATTGTTGAATTTCTACAAATCTTCCATTTTCCCAATCGAAATTTTAATTCGTATCTTTCTTCTTACGTGAAAAATCCGTAAATTCAATTAAGTTTGTTTTACCTCTATCTTCTTCAAAGAAAGGCTCCCGGGTGCCACCTTCTCCAACGAGCATGATTTCAATTTGAATGATGGGACTATCCACGCGAGTAATCTCCAGCGGACAATGCGGGAAACCGACCGGCAGGTAAATCATAGTTGGACTGGTAAAGACATATTTTTCCATTTCCTTACCCAGGTAAATTTCAACCTGGCCGCCAAAGTCATCCGGGTCGTCAGGATTACCGCCATACCAGGCGAGAAACTCCGGGAAGTTATGGCTATGGCATGGATTATCCGACTTAAACGGCTTCCTGACGAATTGGTGCCCTATAGTAAGATTAAAACCCAGTTGCTGGTGACCTATCATCAGTCCGTCAAAAACGACACTTTTGTCTTCCTTCATCCGGATTTGAATATGGGGCGGATGAAAAACGTATTTATCATATTTTCCGGCCATTATTACCTCCTGAAATAACTATTCTCAATATCTTCTTGCGAAAATTCTATGCTATTTTTATTTGCATTGTCAAAACTATTCGAGGAATTCAATTCACGATTGATAATGTGACAATTTTGTGATATCAGGTATTATTTTTGTGATTCTAGCGTGAGATTACAAAATTACAATATTTTCAATTCAAATATTTAAAACATTTGCAGGTAATGTAAGAAATGCCCCAATTAAGACAGGTTACACGCATAAACCACAGGGGCAGTATCGTAAAGTAAGGGAGGAGGATATATGGGGATTATTGTAAAGATAAAGGGTTGTAAGCGTTGCGGTGGCGATTTATTTGTAGAACGCGACACCGAAGAAACACGCATTTTCTGTCTTCAATGCAGCGCGACATATTCGCAAAATCTATTACCCATGGTGAAAAAACCCGAATTAAAAAGAGTTTACGCCCGCCAGTAAAAGACTGGTCTATTTCTCCTTCGTTTCTTCACCGGCTTTATGTTCCTGCTCTCTAAGCCAGCGTTTGATTTCATCCAGGGCGGGTGGGGAAATATAAAAGACCTGTATATCCGAAGGAAACTGTACTTGATGATTTTCCCGCATCAGCACAATCGCGATTTCATTCTCTTTTAAGGTCTCGTTAATTTTTTGAGCAATTGATTCGTTCCGTTTCTTCGTTACTTCAGAGTAACATTCATAGACTTTCGATATTACTCTAGGATTCTGTAAGCCTATCACCAAACACCGGCTCCAATCCATAAATTCGGTTAGTAAGTCAGCATTTTCCAGCGCTTCCAATCGGGCATTTTTCTCCAGGCAGGTTTTAACAACTTTATAACCTTGCTTATTCAACTCTTTGAGCGATGCGACACCGTCCTCACCGGATGCAGCGATTAACTCGTGGTAAATAACATTGACTTCACCGAGTTTCAAAGATAATTCAGTAATCTGCTTTTCCACCTGTTCCCAGTACTGGTTGACCTTTTTCTTGTATTCATCCGTCAACCCTTCCCCAAAGTAAACAAAAGGCACGAAAAAGAACTTCCTGCCTTTTTTAAAATCTTCTACCGGCATTTTTTCAATTTTACCCAGTTCTTCAGCCATATTTTCTCACATAAATTCGCGATATAGAATGATGCCTACTGCATAACTTTTTCACAATCCTGACAAACGATAATCACCGGTCTGAACCTTTTAACGGCTTTCATTTCAGATATAGGTTTTTGCTTTTCACACATTTGGCATTTAAAAGTCACATCCTTTGGAGCTGACTTTTTCAATTTAGCTTCGCCCCTGGATTTTTCTTCAGCCATAAAAACTCCTTTTTATAGTGCTACTTCATGCATGTCTTTTTCATTATAAAGACAACGGTACGGTACGTGAAGGTGTAATCACGCTGTTCCGTATATCCTGGTTTTCAGCAATAGTTGTGTCATCGCTAACGATACATCGATTAAGTCGAGAATGCTGCCCGATATTTACTTTATCCCAGATAATGACTTGCTCCAAACTAACGTTGTTATTAATGACACATCCTTTACCGATAACAGCCGGTCCTTTGATATGCACGTCCTTGCCTATTTTACATCCGTCATCTATCAAGACCGGCGCCAATATCTTTGCAGTCGGGTGGATATCAATATCCTTACTATAATATACACCATTTGTCTCCTCGGCAGCTATTAAAGGGCTTTTTGTTTTTAATAAAAGCAGATCCATGTTGAAGTTAAAGTATTTTTGCGGCGTGCCCATATCAAGCCAATAACCTTTATACGTATAGCCGTAAACTTTTTTTCCAATATCAAGTAAACGTGGAAAAAGTCCCTTTTCTAACATATAATGCTGGCCTTGTGGTATTTCTCCGAGGACTTCCGGTTCGAGGATATAACACCCGGCATTTATCCAGTTGGTCTTCGCTTCAGAGAGGGGGGGTTTTTCAATAAAACGTTTTACTCTCTGTTCAGCATCTGTTTCCACAACCCCGAATGCGCTGGGATTATCCACCCAGGTTAGAGCTATGGTTGCTTTGGCTTTTTTCGCAAGGTGGAAGGCGAGTAAGTCATGCAGATTCATGTCTGTAAATACATTATCACCATTTAAAACCAGGAAAGAACTGTCCAGATATGTTTCGGAATTCTTTATCGCGCCGGCAGTACCCAGAGGTTCTTTTTCCAGACAATAGGTCAACCGCATGCCGCAACGTTCCCCATCTCCGAAATATTCCCGGATTACATCCGGCAAATAGCTCATCGCTAGGATGACATCCACTATCCCGAAGTGCTTGAGATATGCCAGTGTGTGTTCGAGAATAGGGCGATTAAGCACCGGCACGATTGATTTCGGCTTATTATCGGTCAAAGGACGGAGGCGCATTCCCGGACCACCCACGAGAATCACTGCCTTCATACCCCGTGCGTCGACGCTCTTTTTTTCATTCATTTAAAAAACCTTTATTGAATAATATCAAAAATCGGTAAATAGCTGTTGCATACCATTCTAAATTACTTTAATTGCCGCAAGGGAGAAAAGTCAATATTTTTGTACAATATAAATATTATTGATATAATATACCGAACCTAACCAATATCTAATGTTCGGTCAGATTTTATGTTATCAGTCAGTCAAATTCTCGCCATAATAATATTCGCCCTGATGTTTGTTGCCATCGCCAGCAACAAGATACACCGTCACGTTGCAGCGCTGGGCGGGGCAGCGATAATGATTGTCGTGGTTTTCCTTGGAGTAATGCAATCCCCCGGAGGATTGTGGGAATTTCTTAACGTAAACCAGCTTGGGCATTCCCAGTTCTGGGTGCCCGGTTCACATGCCGTAGAAGCGCCAGGATTCAACTGGCAGACAATAGTATTTATCGGTACCATGATGATGACGGTAGGGTGGCTGGAATCGGTGGGGCTGTTCCGGTGGATGTGCCTTTATACAGCGCGACTTGTAGGCTGCCGCACGATACCTATTTTAATCGCTTTTATGATATTATCAGGATTTCTTTCCATGTTCATCGGCAGTATCACGGTAATGCTTTTTCTTAGCATGGTGACCATCGAACTGGGGAGGCTAATGAAGTTCAATCCCGTGCCTATTATTATTGCCGAAGTTTTTGCCGCCAATACCGGTGGAGCCTCTACTTTGAGCGGCGACCCGCCGAATATCATTATCGGCACAGCATTCGGTTACAGTTTTACCGATTTTCTCATGAACACGGGGGTAATCGCCTGGATATCAATGGCGTTATCTATCGTATATTTCTACTTCGTCTTCCGGAAGCCACTCCGGCAGGAAGAAGATCCTAAAGAGCTAATGAAATCATGTCCTCTTCCGAGCAGCGCAATAACCAATCCCCACCTTTTCAAGCTGGCGATAGCACTCTTTATATTAATTATTGCCCTTTTAGTAACTCACGGATATACAGGTTTATCGGTCGCCTTTATAGGCGTTATAAGCGCGGTTCTTTCACTGATTGTCGCCGGAAAAGGGGCAGTGAAGATAGTAAAAAATATCGATTGGCGCACACTGCTATTTTTTGCCGGGTTATTCATATGCGTGGGCGGGTTGGAAGTTTCCGGTGTACTGGTAAGAGTATCGGAACTAATAGGTGATATGTCTAGTGGAAATATTAACATAGCTATCACTTTCATACTGTGGATATCCGCTGTGTTATCAGCTTTCGTGGATAACATACCCTTTGCGGCTGCTATGGTACCGGTTATCGGCACACTCGCAAAAACAGGCGGTCTCAACCTGACGGCCATGGCATGGTCACTGGCATTGGGAACGGATATCGGCGGTAATGCTACACCCATCGGCGCTTCCGCTAATGTAGTAAGTGTAGCAATATCAGAAAAAGAGGGTTACCCTATCAGTTGGGGGAAATTTATAAAATATGCCGCAATACCCACAATTCTCGTTATCGGTTTATGCCAAGGACTGCTTTTCTGGCGCTATACCTAAAGAGGTAAATTCAAGTTGCCAAGACTCTACGTTTTATAGTATTATTTTAGTAATTAGCCCCTGTAGCTCAGGTGGATAGAGCACCAGCCTCCGGAGCTGGGTGCGAGCGTTCGAATCGCTCCAGGGGTAGTTTTTTTAATACGGAGTAACCATGACAAAAGAAACAAGCCTCATGGAAATCAGGTGGCACGGGCGAGGCGGCCAGGGTGCAGTCACCTCTACGGAGATGCTGGCGCAAGCGGCTATCAGTGAAGGCAAGTTCGCCCAGGCTTTCCCCAGCTTCGGGCCGGAGCGGCGCGGCGCGCCGGTTCAGGCATTCAACAGGATAGACAGCCGCGAACCGGTAAGGATACGCGCTGATATATTACAGCCTGATTATGTTGTCGTGCTTGACCCCAGTTTGCTTGACAAAGTCAACGTGACGTCCGGTCTAAAAAAGGGCGGCTGGGTTATTGTTAACACCCGGAAAAACGCTTCGGAGATTAAATCGGAGTTTAAGATAAAATATCCGGTAGCCACTGTAAATGCTACCAAAATCGCTCGCGAGGTATTGGGAGTCCCTATCGTAAACACGACGATGCTCGGTGCCGTGGTAAAAATTACCGGCGTCATCGACAAGAAATCGACGCACGCGCCTTTAGAAAAACGTTTCGGCAGGCTGGGAGAACGTAATATTAAAGCCATGGAAACAGCCTTTGAACAAGTAGCATTTTAGGAGCAATAAATGGCAAAATCCGATAATGAATTAACATGGAAAGACCTGGAAATAGGCTATATTGTCACCGAGCCAGGCAGCGCCCGGCAATATGAAAGCGGTACCTGGCGCTCGCAACGCCCTACATACGACTTTAAAAAATGCATCAAATGCGGTCTTTGTGCTCTGTTTTGCCCGGAAGGTTGCATAAACCAGAACAAAGACGGCAACTTTGAAGCCGATTTGTTCTACTGCAAGGGATGCGGCATTTGCGCCAGAGAATGCTGGACCAATGTGATCAAAATGGTAGAGGAGGTGGAGTGATGGCAACACGAGTGGGAGTTGAAGTTTCTATCGCACTGGCTGATGCGGTTAAGCTGGCGAATCCCGATGTTATAGCGGCTTATCCTATTACTCCACAGACCCATATCGTAGAACACCTAGCCGAACTGGTAGCCAACGGTGAACTGGATGCCGAATACATACCCGTCGAATCGGAGCATTCCGCTATGAGCGCTTGCCTTGGTTCGTCGGCGACCGGTGCCCGCACGTTCACGGCTACAGCCAGCCAGGGTCTGGCATTAATGAATGAGGTAGTATACGTCGCCGCACCCATGCGTCTGCCCATCGTCATGGCGGTAGCCAACCGGGCGTTATCAGCACCTTTGAGTATCTGGTGCGACCATTCCGATATGATGTCGGTCAGGGACACCGGCTGGATACAGATAATCGCCGAAAACGGACAGCAGTGTGTGGATAATATAATCTGCGCTTTTCGCATCGGCGAGGATAAACGGGTCCTGCTGCCGGTGATGGTCCACCTGGACGGCTTTAACCTGACGCACGTAATCGAGCCGATAGAATTACCAGAACAAAGTGAAGTCGATAAGTTCCTGCCTCCCTGTAAGTTCCCCCTGCCCCTGAATCCGGACAAGCCGGTAGCTATGGGGGACTTCGCGCCACCGATTATCTTCACCGAGACAAAATGGGCACAGGAAATGAATATACGAAGTTCCAAGAAAGTAATCCTGGAAATATGGAATAAATATTATAAAGCGTTCGGACGGAAATATTCACCGGTCGAGAAATACCACAGCGACGGCGCTAAAGTCGTCCTGATGACGATGGGAGCAATCGGTGAGACAGCCTCGGTAGCCATCGACGAGATGGTAGCAGAGGGACAAAGCGTGGGGCAGATACGCCTGCGGCTATGGCGGCCTTTCCCCTTCGAGGAACTGCGCGAATCCGTCAAGGACGCCGATGTACTCATTGTATTGGATAGGGCTATCTCCTACGGCGGTCCGGGTGGACCGCTCGCTTCAGAAGTAAAAGCTGCATTTTATGACCAGGTGAAAAAACCCAAGATTATCAGCTTCGTCGGAGGACTCGGCGGCAGGGATATCACCGTAGCAGGGTTCAAAGACATCGTTAAGAAAGGCATAGAGATTGCCAAGAGCGGAAGCAAGAAAGAATACGAGATTTACGGGGTGAGGGAATAATGGAAAATTACGCCGTTTACGTACCTCGACTTGTCAAGAAAGAGGATAATTTCGCACCGGGTCACCGTGCCTGCATCGGCTGCGGTGAAGCCCTGGCAATGCGACAGGCTTTCAAAGCCCTGGATAACAACGTTATCGTTGTTAACGCAACCGGGTGTATGGAGATTTTTGCCTCGCAGTTTCCGCTTACCTCCTGGCAGCTTCCCTGGATACATACGTTATTCGAGAATGCGGCGGCGGTAGCTTCCGGTGTCGAAGCTGGCTATAAGGCTATGAAGAGGAAGGGAGTGCCTCTGCCGGAGAACACTAAAATAGTCGCTATCGGCGGTGACGGCGCCACCAGCGATATCGGCCTGCAGGCAATTTCCGGAGCCATGGAGAGAGGTCATGATTTCACTTATATCTGCTTCGATAACGAGGCATATATGAATACCGGTAACCAGAGGTCTTCGGCAACACCCTTCGGGGCAATGACTACTACCTCACCGATGGGCAAGAAGAGCTTCGGGCAGTTCAGCTGGAAAAAGAATATGCCGGAGATTGCCGTGGCGCACAACATACCGTATGTGGCTACCGCCACGCACGGGTACCCTTTCGACCTTATGGCGAAGGTACGTAAAGCCGTTGACACGCCGGGACCAGCTTACGTCCATATACTTGCGGTCTGTCCCACCGGTTGGGGGAGCGCCACGGATACGGTTATCCGGCAGTCCCGCCTGGCCGTTCAGACCGGAATATTCCCTCTCTATGAGGTCGAGAACGGTGTCTATAAAATGAGCATCGACCTGCCCAAGCTAAGACCGGTTACGGACTACTTAAAAATCCAGCGCAGGTTCCGCCACCTTAGCGATGATATAATCGCCCAGATACAAGCGCGCGTCAAACTGGAATATCAAAAAATACTGGAGAAAGCTGATGTCACCAAAAGAGCAAAAGGCAAAAGTAAAACAGGTCCTAGAAAAGCACCGGCGAGATAAATCTCTGCTGGTAGATATTTTGCAGGATATTCAGGCGGAAATTGGCTATCTGCCTAAAGACGCTTTACAGCAGACTAATCAGGCTCTTGGCATTCCTTTGAGCCGCGTTTACAGCGTTGCGACCTTTTTTAAAGCCTTCAGCCTAACTCCCAGGGGACGCCATTTGATAAATGTCTGTATGGGCACCGCCTGCCATGTGCGGGGCGCTGTTAAAGTCCTGGAAAAAATCGAGCATGAATTAAAAATAAAAAAAGGCGCTACCACCAAAGACCTGAAATTTACCCTGGAAACAGTCAACTGCGTCGGCGCTTGTGCCCTCGGACCCATGGTCATTATCGGAGAAGACTATCACGGAGAAATGACGCCGGAAGGCGTCGTTTCCGTGCTAAAGCAATATAACTAACTAGTGGAGGAAGTCACCAGTGGCAAAATTGAAATCCTTAGGTGAACTGGATGCCCTTAGAAAATCTATAACCGGAAAAAGAGACCCAAAAAAGACCGTTATTACCGTTTGTAATGGAACAGGTTGCCAGGCACATGGCTGTAAGACCGTTACCGCCGCTTTCCAGAAAGAGCTGAAAAAACAAAAGCTGGAAAGTAAGGTGGATATCAGGGCTACCGGTTGCCACGGCTTTTGTGAACGCGGTCCTCTGGTAGTAATCAAACCGAAGAATATATTCTATCAAAGAGTCAGGGTTAAAGATGTACCTGAAATAATCTCCGAGACTGTTGGTAAAGGCAACGTTATCGAGAGAATGCTTTATACCGACAGGGCTACCAATAAAAAAATCACATACGAACATGATGTGCCTTTCTACAAACTCCAGAAACGCATCGTCTTTGGAAACAATGGACTTATCGATCCCACATCTATCGATGACTACCTGGCTGTCGGCGGTTATGCCGGCCTGGCAAAAGCCTTGAAGATGACGCCGGATGCGATTATCGATGAAATTAAGAAAGCCGGATTAAGGGGACGCGGCGGCGGCGGTTTTCCTACCGGAAATAAGTGGGAAAGCACCCGCAAAGCCCCCGGCAAGACCAAATACGTTATCTGTAACGCCGACGAAGGCGACCCGGGAGCTTACATGGACCGCAGCCTTGTCGAAGGCAATCCGCATAGCGTCCTGGAAGGTATGATTATCGGCGCTTATGCCATCGGCAGCCACGAAGGCTATATCTACGTCCGAAACGAGTATCCGCTGGCCGTCAGGAATATAAAGACGGCTATCGAACAGGCGGAATCTTACGGATTACTGGGGAAAAATATCATGGGTTCCGGATTCAATTTCACTATTAAGGTCCAGCGGGGGGGCGGCGCCTTTATTTGCGGTGAATCGACGGCCTTAATGGCTTCGCTGGAAGGCAGGGTAGGCGAACCCCGCGCCAAGTATGTACATACTTCGGAGCAGGGACTCTGGGGAAAGCCCACCAACCTCAATAACGTGGAAACCTGGGCAAACGTTCCTCTGATAATTAATAATGGTTCCGATTGGTTTAGTAAAACAGGGACTAAAAACAGCAAGGGAACTAAAATATTTTCACTGGTCGGCAATATTTCCAATACCGGCCTCGTCGAAGTACCCATGGGCATAACGCTGCGGGAAATTATTTATGACCTCGGCGGCGGTATTCCCAAGGGACGCAAGTTCAAGGCAGTACAGACCGGAGGTCCCTCCGGCGGCGTTATCCCGGAAAGCATGCTCGACCTGCCGGTCGACTTTGATGAATTGACGAAGGTCGGCTCCATGATGGGTTCGGGCGGCATGATTGTCATGGATGACAAGACCTGCATGGTCAATATCGCCAGCTATTTTGTCACCTTCCTGGAAGGGGAGTCCTGCGGCAAATGCCTTCCCTGCCGTGAAGGTCTGCTTCAAATGAAACAAATTCTAACCAGGATTACCGAAGGCAAAGGCAAAAACAGCGATATTCAACTCCTGGAAGAACTATCGGCGACCCTGGTTGATGCTTCACTTTGCGCCCTGGGCAGCCAGGCATCAAATCCGGTAATGAGCACTCTCCGACATTTCCGTGATGAATATATAGCCCATATTAAAGATAAAAAATGCCCCGCAGGCGTCTGCAAAATTGGTGCCGCGAAATAAAGTAAGGATAATAAGAGATGGTTAAATTTACGATTAACGGAAGACAAATAAAAGCAGAGGCAGGCATCACACTACTGGTTGCCGCCCGGGCTAACAATATTTATATCCCCACCCTCTGCGAAAACGAAGCCGTCGCTCCCTACGGTGCCTGCCGCCTTTGCCTGGTGGAGATTAAAACCGCCAAAGGCAGGGAACGTCTGGTCACATCATGTATCTATCTGGTGGAAGAGGGGCTTACCGTACAGACAAATACAGAGAAAATCCAGAAAATACGTAAAACGCTTCTTGAGTTACTGCTGGCAAGATGCCCGGACTCTGAAGTGATACAGGAACTCGTCAAAAAAGCTGGAGTCCTGAAAACCCGCTTCGTGGAGCAAAGCGGCAATAATAATTGTATCCTTTGCGCCAACTGTGCGCGTACATGCGAAGAGGTGGTCGGCGTTTCCGCCATCAGCTTATCTAAACGCGGCGTTGATAGAGAAATCACAACGCCTTTCGGCGAAGACTTTTCCGAGGCATGTATCGGATGCGGTTCCTGCTCGTACAGCTGCCCCACAGGCGCGATTACCATGACGGATAAAAAGGGCAAGAGAGTTATCAACTGGCCTCATAACACAATGGATTTCGTGATGAAGAAATGCTCCAAGTGCGGTCAGTACTGGGCACCAGAAAAGCAGATAGAATATATAGCAAAAATATCGGGGACGCCATTAAGCGATTACGAAACCTGCCCCGACTGCCGTGAATAATGATAATCAGTACGCTAGCCGAATTAAGAGGGGCTTTTGCCCCTCTTTTTTATTTATATATTGCGTCAAGATAAACTCTAGGCTATACTTTAGCGGGCGGGGTGTAGCGCAGCTGGTTTAGCGCGCAGCGTTTGGGACGCTGAGGTCGGAGGTTCAAATCCTCTCACCCCGACCATAACAAAGCCGGAGGAAGTAGAAATAGCATGAACAACGGAACTGCTAACCAGCCTATGGAACGCAATATTGCCATGGAACTTGTCCGTGTTACCGAAGCTGCAGCTATGGCTGCAGCTCGTTTTCTTGGCAGAGGTGATAAAAACCTGGTGGATGAAACCGCGGTAGCTGCCATGCGTAATGTTTTGGGCTTTGTCAGGATGGATGGGATTGTGGTCATTGGGGAAGGAGAAAAGGACGAAGCTCCAATGCTTTATATCGGAGAGAAGATCGGTGATGGTTCTGAACCGAAAGTCGATATCGCCGTCGACCCGGTTGATGGGACTACCCTGACAGCCCGAGGACTTCCCGGCGCTATTTCCGTGGTAGCGCTTTCCGCCAGAGGCACAATGCACTGCCCCCGGAATTTTGTTTATATGAATAAAATCGTCACCGGAGCCGAGGCGAAAGACTGCATAGATATTAACGCCCCGGTGGCAGATAATTTGAACAATATTGCTTCCGCCAAGAAAAAGAGAGTATCTGAAATTACCGTGGTGGTACTGGACCGGCCTCGTCATGAAAAACTGCTTAGGGACATCAGAAATGCCGGCGCCAGAGTTAAACTCATAACCGATGGAGATGTTTCCGCGGCTATTGAAGCAGCCCTGCCAGATACGGATGTCGATGTCCTGATGGGGATAGGGGGAACACCGGAGGGTGTTTTATCCGCCGCAGCAATACTCTGCATCGGTGGTGCTATCCAGTGTAAAGCTTGGCCCCGTGATGAAAAAGAAAAAGAAGCTGCTGTTAAAAGAGGAGAGGATTTAGAAAAAGTTTATAAAACAAATGACTTGATAGATACCGATGATGTATTTTTCGCCGCGACCGGGGTCAGCAGCGGCGATTTACTAAAAGGGGTCCGGTATTTCAGCGGCGGGGCCCAGACACAGTCCATTGCCATGCGCGGCCGATCCGGCACAATGCGCTGGGTAGATGCCCGCCACAACTTTGATAAACTGCAAAAACTGGACTTCATGAAATACGTTAAAGAGCGACGCTGGGCTCAAAGTTAATCTACAAGCTTTTTAACAGCATCAGGAAGCCCTTGAAGTTCATCTTGATTTCACCCCAGGAAGTGCAGCGGCGGAGTCTCTGCCAAACATAAGAAGGGCGCAGGTAAAAATCACGGTAGGCACGGCTTACCCATGTCTGAAGGTCTTTACGGCTTAATTTTTCGCTTTCAAAAACAGGCGCAGCGGGGTTATTCATATCAGCATAAATAAATTTATCCCAGGGTATATTTTCTTTCTTATCCCGCATATATATCTCATAAAGTTCTGTACCGGGAAAAGGAGTGGTCACAGAAAACTGCGCGAAGTCAACTTTCAGCTTTTTAGCAAAGTCTATGGTCCGCCGGATAGTCTCCGGAGTATCGCCGGGAGAACCAAGCATAAAATAGCCGATTACCTGTATGCCAACCTCACGGCTAAACCGTACAGCTGTCTCGACCTGCTCTAAAGTGATATCTTTCTGGAGGATTTCAACAATCTCCGGCGAGGCTGATTCAATGCCATAGGCGACGGCGTAACAGCCGGCCTTTCTCATGTGCTCCAGCAACTCTTTATCCACTAAATTAACACGCGTCTCACAGGTCCAGGCTATCTTGAGTCCTTTTTCAATAATTTCATCGGCAATAGCATGAACACGTTTTTTATCCAGCGTGAATGAATCATCATAAAAAGCGATTTCTTTGATACCGAAACTTTCTTTCAAATATGCCATTTCAGCCACAACGCGTTCAGGACTTTGAGCACGGAATTTAGAACCGAAAACAGGCTTGGAGCAATAGGCGCAGCGATAGGGACAGCCGCGACTGGTCACGATAGCCGCGAAAGGCAATGACATGCCATGAGGGGGATGCGGCCTATATTTTTGCCAGGGCAGCAAATGAAAAGCAGGGTAGGGCAGCGAATCCATGTCCACAGTCGATGTCCTGGCGGGTGTATGAATTATTTTCCCTTCAGCATCTTTATAGCTGATGCCAGCTATATTGTCTAGAGGTCTTTTTTCTCCCATCGCCCGTAATAGCTCAATAACCGTCTCATCACCTTCACCGCGGACAATAATATCTACATCGGAAGAAGAGTTCAGAGTTTCTTCAGACAGCAGGGTAACATGGGGCCCACCGATGATTATCTTTAGATTTGGTTTATCCTTTTTAAGATTACGCGCGATACTTAACGCCGTGCCGATAGTCGGTGTTACGGCGGTAATACCAACAACATCGGCGTCGGATATTGATTTACTCACATTTTCCGGCTTTAATTGCAAAGCGTTTGCATCCAGTAAACTAATGGGATATCCCTCTTTTTCTAAAATAGCGGCGATTAAAGCCAAGCCGAGGGGCGGCTGGGGATACCGGGTGGACTGGGGAGGATTTATTAGCGTTATCTTAAGCATGTTTTAAAAGGAGACAACGATAGTTAATTCTTCTCTCGCGGCAGGGCACGGAGTATCAGACCAGCAAAAATACTGAACATACCGACTATTATTAGTACTACCGATATCAATGAGTTGCCGGTAGGTAAAACGCCTGAATCAGCATAGAGGTTCAATACTCTAGCGCCAAATACCAACCCCACAATCACCAAGACCAGTCCACCGAGCCCGAAGAATAACATCGGGCGCCGTTCTGAAATCATCGTCAGCACCCTGGTAAATATACTCA